>CAZDHN010000039.1:0-17511 GCA_964505115.1 uncultured Planctomycetaceae bacterium | reverse complement strand
CAAGCCCCGGTCTGAATAGCACTGGCGAGACGCCAGTGGCACCCAACACTACGGTCGATACAGATCGCTGGTCGTAATCACACGGCCTCGGCGATGGCGCGGCCGACTTCTTGGGTGGTGGCCTGGCCGCCCAGGTCGCGGGTGCGGGGGCCGTCGCGGAGTACGAGTTCGATGGCCGACATCACGGCCGCCGCCGCGTCGGCGTGGCCCAGATGATCGAGCATCATCGCGCCCGACCAGATCTGCCCGATCGGGTTGGAGATGTTCTGCCCGTAAATGTCGGGCGCGGAGCCGTGGACCGGCTCGAACATCGAGGGGAACTCGCGCTGGGGGTTGAGGTTCGCGCTCGGTGCGATTGCCATCGTACCCGTGCAGGCGGGACCCAGGTCGGAAAGAATGTCGCCAAACAGGTTCGAGGCCACCACCACGTCGAACATCTCGGGGTTGCGGACGAAATGGGCGGCCAGAATGTCGATGTGGTAACAGTCGCTTTGCACGTCGGGATACTCGGCGGCGATCACCCGGGCACGCTCGTCCCAGTAGGGCATCGAGATGAATATGCCGTTCGATTTGGTCGCCCAGGTCAGATGTTTCTTCGGCCGAGCCCGGGCCGTCTCGAAGGCGTAACGCATGATCCGATCGATCCCTCGCCGCGTGAAGATGCTCTCCTGCACGACCAGTTCCATCTCGGTATCGGCGAAGCTGCGGCCGCCAAGCTGGGAGTATTCTCCCTCGGTGTTTTCGCGGACGATGACAAAATCGATGCTGCCGGGCGGGCGATCGCGCAGGGGCGATTCCATGCCCTCCATCAGCCGAACCGGCCGGATGTTGGCGTACTGCTCGAAGCCGCGACGGATCGGGATCAGCAATCCCCATAGCGAAACATGATCGGGCACGTTGGGGAACCCCGCGGCGCCCAGGAATATGCCGTCATGCTGACGGATTTGCTCCAGCCCGTCCTCGGGCATCATGCGTCCGGTTTTGGTAAAATACTCGCAGCTCCAGGGAAACTCCTCCCACTCGAACTGGATACCGTACTTTCCGGCGGCCGCCTCCAGCACCCGAATCCCCTCGGGCACCACCTCCTTGCCGATCCCGTCACCGGGAATAACCGCGATTTTGTATTTGCTCATGGGTGTTATCTTTAGGTGTTACGTAGCCGTCCACGGCGGGCAAGCCCGGATTATTCATCACGTGATCGTAACCCGAAGCGTAAGCGAGGGCCGCTAAACAGTCTGGTTATCTGCCCGCCGCACGTGCGACAAGACAGTGTATCGCGGCAAGTGCCAAGCCAATGCGAGAAAAGCCGTTGAGCGTCCCTCGCTTACGCTTCGGGTTACGATTGGTCGGCAAACAAACAGGGCCAGACGATTACGAATTAGAACGCCTCGGCGGCCTCTCGTCAAGCACGGGAGTGCGTTGAAAGAAGGGGGCCTCGCGCGGAACGATCCGACAATAGCCGTCAGCGGAAGCTGACGGTTGCTTTGCGGATCGGTCGCGCCGTCGGGTGAAACTGCCGTGTCGGGCAACCGCCGGCTTCCGCCGCTTCAGTTAGGATGGCAGTGTGGCGCGTTGCGCGCGTCGGCCCCGTCTCGTTCGACGCCCGAGGAGAAGCAGGCCCGGCATTGCCAGAATCAATAGCCCGACGGTAGCCGGCTCGGGCACGTTCTCGATTGTGATCGAGTCGAGCGAGAAGGCCCAGTCGTCGGCTGCGTCGGACATGGCACCGCCGAAGTGCAGCCAGTCGAACACTCCCGTCTCGCCGTTACGGAACGTTAGGTCGGCGGCCGCGAAGCTGTTCGTGCCGTCCGACATCCAGGCGTCGTAGGTTCCGCTTTGGGGATCGACGACCACGGAGAAATCATAGACGGCGCCCACCACCAAATCCAGATTGGTGTTCAGCATGTTCGCCTTGGAAAAGGCCCCGTCCACCCTATCGTAGAAGTACCACTTGCCTTGGTGAATGTCGTAGCTCCCGTCGGCGGCGATCCAGCCGATCAGCCAGGAATTGTCACCACCGGAGCCGGTGTGCGCGTTATCCTGGCCGAAGAAATGGATGCGGTCGTTGGAGCTATTAAGATCGGCCATGTCGCCGTCGAATCTCCATTGCCAGCTTACGCGATGGGGCGAGGCAGGATTCACGTCGCCGAATTCGCCGTACTGCCGGCGAACCAGATGGTCGATGCTGTCAGTGCCCGAGCCGACGACGCTAAGGTACGGGTCGCCCTGGTCGCCAAGCGCGTTGGCCGTGGTTACGGTTGCCGCAGTGGTTCCGCTCGAAGAAGCATACGTCTGCCAGCCGCCGGCCCAGCCCTCGCCGCCCCGGCCGGGGAAGCCGTCGACATCGGTGCTCGTGTCGCCGTCGTCGAAGTTGGCCACGATGTTGCGTTGGGTCACGCTGCCAAGAGCGATGGTGTCGGCGGATACCGACCCCGCTCCGCTGGTGCTCGGGACCACCTCAAGCTTGCTCGAAGCATTGAACTGAAACGCGCCAAGCGAACGGAAACCCGACCACGCCGTGTCCGGGATGGTGGCGCCCGAGGCGTCCTCCTGCTGGTTCACCGTGATGTCGGTAATCCCGCCGGCGTGCGTGACGCGATAGGTCACCGCCGTTTCGCGAGAGTCTCTGCCCATCCAGGAAACCTTCAGTTCTTTCGGCTGGGTGGCGTCCAGGGCGGCGCCGAGATTGTACGTGAATTTATTGCTCGCCGTCGGCGACGCGGCTAGATGGTAGCCGTAGCTGTACTCGCCGAGATTGTTCGTGTACTCGTCCCACGTCTGAACGTAGGCCGCCCCACTTGCCAGCATGCCGATATCGTCGATCAACAGGTCGGTCGAGATAACCACCACGTCGGCGGAGATGCGGTCGTCGGGCGAGCCTTCCGTGCCTTCGGTGTAGACGATCGTCGAGCCCGCTCCTAGCGTGATCGGCTGATAGGGCTGATAGACGGAGCCCGACTGGACGGGAAAGAAGCCGCTACCGGTGTAATTCACACCGTTCGAGCCGTCGGCATGCTTCTTGTGGTTGACCGGGTTCGCCACGATGCTGCTGCTTGTGCCGGTGACGGTGATCGTGCCGTCCGCCGTGCGGGACGCCGTGCTGGTTGGCGGGCTCCAGCCGGCGTAGGCGTAATAATCGGCGGTGGGGATGCCCTGGAACGTGAAGGTCCCCGTTGCAGACCCACCGTTGCTGTACGTGTAATCGGTGCCGTAGGCTGGATAGCTGGCCCCCGTTGCAGTACTCCACGATAAAGAACCAGAAGTCGTGAAGGTGCTGCCTGGTGCATTGGAGTCGCCGACGCCGCTGACGGCGACGCCGTCGTTGATGTAGTAGATCGCCCCGTACGACACGGAACTCAGAAACATCGTGATCACCATGGCACGGAACAAGAGCAACTTATGTGTCCGCATGGGTCCGCTCCCTTTGCATGTGTTTGTCTGCTAATAAGCAGTCCAGCCGAATCGGCTCGTCGACCGACCGGGCAAACTCGAACTTGCCGCGTCAACGGCGGGACGACAATCTTTCTGTAATCCCAATATTCAGTATAGCCGATATGGCTTATCCGTCAACAGTTCGGAAATTTTTGTGTACATTACCCACTAGAGGGGGGGTCGGAAAGGAGTTGCCGAACTACGATGGTGTAATACCCTCCCCGAGGACAACGCGGCTCGACCGGTTTGCCATGCGGGGTCCCCGTGGGTTAGAATGGCCGTGTCTTCCCCGACCGCTAACCCGTGAATTTATCGGCCCAGTGGTCTGGATCAGCCACGGTGATGGGTGCCACTGGCGAGACGCCAGTGCAATACAAACCGGGGCTTGCTCGTTGCTGTTTCAGGAGATCGCTGGGCGTACGTGCGGATTCCCGCATGTGCGGCCACAAATCGGTAGACGCGCGGCAGGCTCTGGGACCGGCAACGAACAAGCTCCGGGCTAATCGGCACTGGCGAGACGCCAGTGGCACCCCGCAACCACCCATCAAACAAGACGTGACAGACCACTAGGAGTTACCATGAAAAGCGTTGCCCCCTCTTTTCGAACAATCTTGTGCTCGTGCCTGGCCATTAGTGCCTTGACGTGTTCCGTCCGCGCGGCTTGCGGCGGAGAGCCGCCGTTCGAGATCGTCGCTCAACAGAACGTAATGGTCCCGATGCGCGATGGCGTGAAACTGGCGACCGACATTTTTCTGCCGGGCAAGAAGGGCGTGGCGGTCGACGGCCGCTGGCCGGTCGTGCTCAGCCGAACGCCTTACGGCAAGAGGCGCGGGATGAGCGGTTGTGATCAGAAGTATTACGTGCCGTTCGGTTACGCCGTCATCAGGCAGGACATACGCGGCCGGGGCGATTCGGAGGGTATCTGGCACTGGATGACCGACGCCAAGGCCGACGGCTACGACACGATCGAGTGGATCGCCAAGCAGCCCTGGTCCAACGGCAAGATCGGCATGGTCGGCTGCTCTTACGTAGGCGCCACGCAGCAGTTGGCCGCCATGGGCCGGCCGCCGCATCTGACCACGATCATCCCCCACGACCCCTCGATAAACCACGGCATCGGAGCCCTGCTTTACGGCGGAGCTTTCCGGCTGCGGGTTTGGGACTGGATATTCGACAACGCGGAGACCGGCAGCCGACAAGCGCGCGACCCGGCCTTGAAGGCGGCTCTGACGCAACACTCCAACGACCGTCGGCACTACCTGATGAACCTGCCTTTGCGTCGCGGGCTGACGCCGCTTCGGATCGCCTCGGAGTACGAGGAGATGCTGCTGGACATGATGTCGCACCGAACGAACGACGAGTTCTGGCGGTTCAGCAACGTTATCCAGCACATCGACGAACACAAGGACATCCCGGTCTTCATGATGGGCGGCTGGTACGACCTGTTCAGCAGCAGCACGACCGAGACCTACATGGCCCTGAAGAAGAGCGTCAAGGGCCCGGTCCACTTGATCATGGGTCCCTGGATTCACCACATGCACGGGCGCACGCACGGCGAGGTCGATTTCGGTCCCGACGCCGCCTTGGATATGACGCCGCTACGCCGCGCCTGGTACGACCGTTGGCTAAAGGGTATCGATGGCGATTTCGGCAAGAACGTGCCTTTCCGAACCCCGGTGCGGTTGTTCGTGATGGGCACAGGCGACGGGCACAAGACCGAGTCGGGTAAACTCTACCATGGCGGCTACTGGCGCGACGCCGCCGACTACCCACTGCCGGAAGCCAAGCCGACGAAATACTACCTGCACCGCGAGGGCGGTCTGTCGGCGGCCAAGCCGGGCGAGAAGGAATCGTCGACCACCTTCGAGTTCGACCCGAAGAACCCGGTGCCTACCGTTGGCGGCTGCGTCTGTTGCGCGCGGAAGATCATGACCGACGGCGCCTGGAACCAGTGGGGCGGCAAGCACACCTGGACCTGGCCGGTCCCCATCCCCTTGTCTGCCCGAAACGACGTGGTCGTCTTCATGACGCCGCCGCTGGAGCAAGACACCGAGATCATCGGGCCGATAAGCGTGAAGCTCTGGGGCTCCTCGTCGGCCGTAGATACCGACTTCACCGCGAAGCTGATCGACGTCTATCCGTCGAGCAAGGATTTTCCGGCCGGGTTCGACCTGATCATGGGCGACGGGATAATCAGGGCCCGCTTCCGCGAGTCCGACAAGGAAGAGAAGATGATGACGCCCGGCCAGCTTTACGAGTTCAACATCAAGCTGGACCCCTGCTGCAATGTTTTCAAGAAAGGGCACCGCATCCGCGTGGACGTTTCCAGCAGCAACTTCCCCCGTTTCGACGTCAACCCGAACACGGGCGAGCCGCTAAACAACAACCGCCGCGTGATAACCGCCGTGAACACGATCCATCACGACAGCCAACACCCGTCGCACATCGTCTTGCCGCTCATGCCGGCCAAGGGAAGGTAGTCGTCGCGCGGGTGCCACTGCTGGCTTGTCCAGCAGTGCGAAGCAAAAGACCGCCGCCAAGGCACTGCTGGGCGAGCCAGCAGTGGCACCCTGCGTGTTCTTGCCCGGGTGCGGTGGCACCGGTTTGGCTGGCGGCCCTGCCGCCCTAGGCGTTGATCGCGACGGGCTGGGGATCGCGGACCTGGAGCTTGTCGCGGAGTTGTTGGGCGGCCAACTGTTCCTTGGGGATGGGTTGGTTCAAGCCGAGCCAATATTCGAGTGCGTCACGGACCGCCCGATTAAATTTATCGATCTCAAGCGGCTTGCAAATGTAGCTCTGCGCTCCCTGTTGATAGGCTTCCGTGATGTCTCGATCACTATCGGAAGAGGTGAGCACGACAACCGGCGGGAACTGGGGCCGGCCGTCTCCGCGGACGCGGCGCAAGACCTGCAAGACCTGCAAGCCGTCCATCTTCGGCATTCTCAGGTCGAGAAAGATCAGGTCGGGCATGCCTTCAGCATCCCGGTCCTTGTATTGCCCGATGCAGAACAAGTAATCGATCGTTTCCACGCCGTCGCGAACCACGTCCAGTCGGCAGGGCACACCGCTCTTGGTCACGGCCCGCCGAAAGAATTCCTCGTGGCTGGCATCGTCCTCGGCCAGCAGGACCGCTTTCTCTTGCATGATGGCCCCCGATACGTGATCCTCGTTGGAGCGGTATAACGAAAAGCCGCGAGCGTCTCGATTGCACTGATGCTTGCGTTTTGCCCCATGCCAAAAGATCGTTAAATTTTTGACAAAGCTCAGCGACCAAAGGGAGCGGGTTCTTGCCTGGGTGCGGTAGCACCAGTCTGGTTGGCGGCCCTGCCGCCCCGCGAGATAAGTCTCGCGAACAACCGCAAGAGACGCTCACGGCGGTCTTGAGTCAATTCTACGTTTCCATCACCCGAAGGGAAGTATCGAGGCGAAATTTTGTGGCCCCCCCAGGTCGGAAACTCCGGCAGAGCCCCGCGAATTCTGGGGGTTCCGACAATCGAGAAGCTCGCCGCGGGGGGACCGCCGCTAGTCGGACACTGTTGACCGGGCCACACAGGCAGACTACCATTTATTTTGCCTGGCGCGTGCGTTGGGCCAAGGCTAAAATGACACATTCACCTTCTTGGAGACAGGTATGACCAGTAAGATCACGCGACGCGCCTTCAACAAGGCCGGAACGGCCGCCACCTTGGGATTGGCCGCCTCCCGGGCAGCTAAAGTGTACGGGGCCAACGAGCGGATTCGAGTGGGATTCATCGGGGTTGCAAACCGGGGTGGACAACTGATGTCGGGCTTCATGTGCCACGACGACGTCGAGGTGGTAGCGCTTTGCGACGTCTCGAAATCGACGCTTGAAAAGGCCAAGCAGCGTACCGACGGCAAGGCCGCCACCTACGGCGACTTCCGCAAGCTGATCGACCGCAAGGATATCGACGCCGTGGTAATCGCCACGCCCGACCACTGGCACGCCATCCAGGCAATCACCGCCTGCGACGCCGGCAAGGATGTTTACGTCGAGAAGCCGCTCTCGATCAGCGTTCTGGAAGGCCGGCGGATGGTCGAGGCGGCCCGCCGCAACAAACGAGTTGTGCAGGTCGGCACGCACCGCCGGTCGTCGCCATTGTATGCCGATCTGGTCAAACTGACGGACGAACAAGAAAAGGTCGGCAAGATTACCGTCAGCCGGGCTTATCGACTGAGCAATATGTATCCCACCGGCATAGGCCGAGCGAAGCCGAGCGATCCGCCGGCCGATCTCGATTGGGATATGTGGCTGGGCCCGCGGCCCGAGCGACCGTTCCAAGAGAATCTGGCGCCCTACAAGTTCCGTTGGTGGCACCTTTACTCGTCGCAGATGGGTAACTGGGGCGTGCATTACCTCGATGCCATCCGCTGGCTGACCGGCGAGTTGGCACCCGCCTCGATCTGTGCGATGGGCGGCCGCTTCGCCGTCGACGACGACCGCACCGTGCCCGACACGTTGGAAGCAACCTTCCAATTCGCCTCCGGCCGGCTGGCCGTCTTCGGCCAATACGAGGCCAGCGGAAACAAGTCCTTCCCCAGCGGCGAGATCGAGTTGCGCGGCACGCAGGGGACCGTTTACGTAAACGCCCGAAGCTTCGAGATCGTGCCCGAGCGGGGCGGCCAGTTCCAGGATCGCAAGCCGCGCATGGAACCGATGAAGCAGGAAGCCAAGGGCGATAACCGCAACTTGACGACGCTTCACGCCCGAAACTTCCTCGACTGCATGAAGTCGCGAGCCAAACCGAACGCCGACATCGAGATCGGCCACCGTTCAACCTCGATGAGCCTCTTGGCCAACATCTCGCTGGCCAGCGGGTTGCGACTCGAATGGGACGCCGAAAAGGAACAGATCACCAACAGCTCCGAAGCCAACGACATGTTGCACTATGAGTATCGCAAGCCCTGGAAACTGGGGTAGCGCCGCGCCTCGAACACGTCCCTCAGCCCCCGGCTCCGCCGGGGGATTAGCGCGGACATCCACTCTGTCCCCCGGCAAAGCCGGGGGCTGAGGGCCTACCAAACCACGCCACTTAGCAACGGAGAAACCATCATGAAAAACCAACTTACCCGACGCACGTTCACCAAGGCGGGAGCGGCTGCCGCGATGGGGCTTACGGCCGCCCGAGCGACCAAGGTATACGGCGCCAACGACCGTGTTCGAGTGGGCGTGATCGGCGTGGCCAACCGGGGCGGCCAGGTAATCACGGCCTTCAAGAAGCACGACGACATGGAGATCGTCGCGCTGTGCGACGTCGACAGCGAGACGCTCGCCAAGCGGAAGGCCGCGCTGGAGGGCAAGCCGGAAACCTACGGCGACTTTCGCAAGCTGATCGACCGCAAGGATATCGACGCGGTCGTCGTCGCCACGCCCGACCACTGGCACGCCATCCAGACAATCACCGCCTGCGACGCCGGTAAGGATGTCTACGTCGAGAAGCCGCTCTCGATCACGATCCACGAAGGCCGCCGCATGGTCGAGGCCGCCCGACGTAACAAGCGCGTCGTGCAGGTGGGCACGCATCGCCGGTCGGGCAATATCTACAAGGAGGCGGCCAAGCTGATCCAAGCCGGCGGAATCGGCAAGACGGCCGTCTCGCGGGCGTACCATCGCAGCAACCTGACCACCGGCGGGATCGGCCACGAGAAGCCGAGCGCCCCGCCGGCGAATCTCGACTGGGACATGTGGCTCGGCCCGCGACCGGAGCGGCCGTTCCAGGCGAACATCGCCCCGTACAAGTTCCGCTGGTGGACGAACTACTCGTCGCAGACGGCCAACAACGGCGTGCATTTTCTGGACCTGATCCGCTGGTTCAACGGCGACGTGGCCCCCTCGGCCGTTTGCGCCATGGGCGGCCGATACGCGGTGGACGACGACCGCACCATCCCCGACACCTTGCAGGTGACCTACGAGTTCCCCAGCGGTCGGATCGTGGTCTTCGGCATGTACGAGACCAGCGGCAACCGGACGATGGCCCGGGGCGGCTACGTCGAGATGCGCGGCACCAAGGGCAGCCTGTTCGTTGACGACAAGGGTTTCGAGGTCGAGCCCGAGCGAGGTGGCCAGTTCTCCGACCGCAAGCCGCTGATGGAGCCGATCAAGCAACCGTCCAAGGGCGACAACTGGAGCCTGACCGCCCAGCACGTGCGTAACTTCCTCGACTGCATCAAGTCGCGCGAGAAGCCCAATGCCGACGTGGAAGAAGGCCACCGCTCGACTACCCTGAGCCTTCTGGCCAAAATCTCCCACGTGGTGGGCGAGCGGCTCAACTGGGACGGCGAGAAGGAGCGCGTCACCAACCACCAACAGGCCAACGACCTGCTGCACTACGAGTACCGCAAGCCCTGGGTGCTGGGGTAACCCCCCGCTGCGATGGCTCAATCGTGAGCACGAAACGCAAGCGATGGACGCCAAACGGCTTCTCTCGCATTGGCTTGGCACTTGCCGCGACACACTGTCTCATTGTGCATGTGACGCGTAGCGGACCAAACTTGTTTGGTGTCCCTCGCTTACCATCAAGGTGCTAACTGAAGCACCCCGCGGTTGCCGCGGCTTACACCGCGTAGCGCCGGGCGACCTTGCGGATGGCCTCGGCCACGCCGAGGATGTACTCTTCGTTCATGTATTCGTAAATCGGCACGCGAATGCCTTCCAACAGCAACGACTCGGCGTTGGGGCAACTGTGCTTGGTGAAATCCATGTCGGTTAGCCCCATCTCCTTGACCGGCCAACGACCGGCGAAAAAGGCGTGCTTCTGGAAGACCTCCTCGCCATAAAGCGGATACTTGATGTACCCGCCCCGTACCGACGCGCCTTCGGCAATCAGCGCCCTGACAATCTTGGAGCGGCCGCAAGGGAAGACCTCGGGCACGATACGGAACATATAGAACCAATAGGGAGCGAAGTCTTCCGGATGCACCTCGTGCGGGATAATGCCGGGCAGGCCGGAAATCTTCTCGGTTAGCAGAGTGCCCAACTTGTTGCGTTTCGATACGATATCTTCCAGCCGCGTGAGTTGGACGGCCGCGACGGCTGCCTGCGGCTCGCTCATGCGGTAGTTGGTGGCGAACATGGGAAACGTTCGCTTGCCGGCCCGGTTGCTGCCCTTGTCGCCGAATGGCTGCAAGAGGGGCCCGAAACGCTCGTCGTTCGAGCCGACCACGCCGCCGTCGCCGCAGGTGATATGTTTGGAGTTCTGCAGCGAGAAGCAGGCAATGTCTCCCACCGTGCCGATCGGCCGGCCGCGGTACTTGGCCCCCCAAGCCTGCGCGCAGTCTTCAATCAGGATCAGCTTGTGCTTGTCGGCCAGGGCCTTCAAGGCATCCAGATCGCAGGGGTTGCCCGTCAGGTGAACCGCGATGATCGCCTTGGTCTTGGGCGTGATCCGCCGTTCGACGTCGGCCACGTCGAGATTGTGCGTCCCCTTGCCCAGGTCGGCGAAGACGGGCACGGCCTGTTGGTAAAGGATACCGATCGCGGTTCCGATATCCGTAACGGGCGAGGTGATAACCTCGTCGCCCAACCCGATTCCGGCCGCCGCCACGGCAATATGAATCGCGGCGGTGCCGGAGGTGCAGTTCTGCGCGTACTTCATCGGGCAGATTTCGCGGAAGCGATCGAGGAACAGTTTCGTTTGCGGTCCCTTCCAATAGAAGAGCGAGCCCTGGTTGAGCATTTCACCGAGCTGCTCGCGTTCCGTGTCGCCCCAGCGGGGTGTCGAGGAGGGCTTCACCTTGACGGCCTTCTCGCCGCCGTCGATAGCCAGCGGCGGTTCCTTCTTGGAGTCGGTCGTCTTGGCCGGCTTCTTCTCGGCCGCTTGTGCCACGGCGCCGGCCAACGCCAGATTGGAAGCGCCGGCAACAAACTGGCGTCGCGAAATGGGGTTCTTGCCGCTCATGTTCATATCCTCCAGTGAAAGGTTTTGCTTGAAATAGGTTGCTTGGTAACTGTTCATGAGGGTGAAGCATTGCGAAACACGGTATTTCGCGATGCTTCACTCCCGTCCCATGAACGGTTACCCGAATCAGAGCGTTCTCTCGAACAGAAGTATCAGTACGGGTCTTGGGCACGCCCGCGGTCAATACGGGACTGTTCGCCGCGGCTTACACCGCGTAGTGGCTGGCCACTTTCCGGATGGCCGCCGCCGCGCCAAGGATGTATTCGTCCGTCATGGCTTCATGAATGGTCATCTTAATGCCGGTTTCCAGGATCGCTTCGGCTTCCGGGCACTTGTGCTTGGTGAAATCCATGTCGGTCAGGCCCATCTCCTTGACCGGCCAATGGCCGGCGAAAAAGTCGTGATTCTGGAAGGCCGGCTCGCCATAGATCGGCACCCGGACGTATCCCGCCCCCGCCCGCACCCCTTCGACCACCAGCGCCTTGACGAACGCGCGGCGGTCGCAGCGGAAGGCGTCGGGCTTCATGCGGAACATGTAGAAATAGTAGGTAGCGCGGTCCTCCGGATGGACCCGATGCGGCTCGATGCCGGGTATGCCGGCAATCTTTTCGCTCAGCAGATTGCCGAAGTGCGCCCGTCGCGACGTGATCGATTCCACTCGGTCAAGTTGGGCGGCCGCGATCGCTGCCTGCGGTTCGGTCATCCGATAGTTGGTGGCGAACATATTGGACTGGAAACCGTCGCGCTTGACTCGGTCGCATCCTTTGGTGCAAAGCTTCTGCAGCAGCGGGCCGAAGCGTTCGTCGTTGGAGCCGACTATTCCGCCGTCGCCGCAGGTCACCTGCTTTGAATTCTGAAGGGAATGGCACGTTAAGTCTCCCACCGTGCCGATCGGCTGGCCGCGATAGCGAGCGCCCCATGCCTGACAGGAGTCTTCGATCAAGATCAGTTTGTGACGGTCCGCCAAGGCCCTAAACGCGTTCATGTCGCACGGGTTGCCCGACAGATGCACCGGAATGATCGCCTTGGTCTTGGGGGTAATCCTTCGCTCGACATCGGCCACGTCCAGATTGTAGGTATTCGCCCCCAGGTCGGCGAACACCGGCACGGCCTGCTGGTAAAGAATGCCGATGATGGTGCCGATATCGGTGACCGGCGAGGTGATGACTTCATCGCCCAAACCTATGCCGCTAGCGATAACGGCAATATGCAAGGCGGCGGTGCCGGACGAACAGGTCGCCACGTACTTCATCGGGCAGATTTTCCGAAACCGTTCCATCAGCAACTTGGTCTGCGGCCCCTTCCAGTAGAAGAGCGAACTCTGCTTGAGCATCGCGTCGAGTCGTTCCTGTTCCGGTTCCCCCCAGCGAAGCGGCAGTGACGGATAGCTTTTGACGGCCTTCTCGCCGCCGTCAATAGCCAGCTTGGAACCCTTCTTGGAAGCGGTCTTCTTATCCGCTCCCTTCACCGTACCGGCAAATACCAGACCGGAAGCACCAGCAACGAACTGACGCCGCGACAGGGGGTTCTTCCCGCTCATGTTCATATCCTCCAGTGAAAGGTTTTGCTTGGAGTGAGCTGTTTGAATGTGACTTGCGTCACTCCGGGGTGGGAAATCGTCGGTTGTCTTTACGAGTCGTTTTTCAACGACTTCAGCAGTGCGATCGCTTCCTGGCGCACGATCCGTTCGCTGCCGATGGCGACGCGGGACCAGCGGCCGGCGCGGGGCTCGTAGCCGCCGTTTCCGAACGCTCGATCGGTGGGAATGTAGCCAATATAACCCTCTGCATATCCTACCACGGCCGTAAAGTCAAGCGGAGAACCTTTGCGGATTCCCAGGGCGATCTCCACAAAAGGCTCGCCGGGCAGAAAAACCATCGCCGCGCTACCCATCCGCAGGGCCCCCACCGTCGCCAGCAGCGGTTCTTTCCGAGGCTCGCCCTGGAGTGTTCGTGCCGGTAATTTGACCCGCCGCAAGCGGAGCACAAGCTCACTACCCTCGACCGGGCGGAGGTTGCCCAGCGCCCGGTCGACCAGCGGGGGGATCAGGAGGGTGCGGGAAATCGCTATTTGGTTGGCGAAAGACCGAAATGCCGGCGGTGCTAACCTTCCGGCCAATGGCGTTCGGTAATCACCTTCGCTTCGGTGAAGAAGTTGATCACCGCCATGGGCAAATAAGAACGCCTGACCAGTTTCCCGGCCAGGCGCTCGAGGGCAATTACGGACTTGGCTGCGCCTAGGGTTTGCTCTTCTTCAAATAGAAGTACTTCGTGAGCCAGCAGGGCGGATCGTGGAGCGGTTCTATCCCCTTGGTGAAACCGGTCACCTTGCAGTAGTAGCCGGGATGCTCATCCTCGATCTTGCGGAGTTGCCGCTCGGCATCCGCCCCCGCATATTGGTATGAAGTACCCCAGCCCGTAACCTCGCCTCGAACCCGCGGGTCCGCGGCGTTGGCAGAGGAGGAAACGAACATGGATCCGACAAACATCAGAACAGCGATAACAACTAGATGTCTCATGGCATTGACCCTTTCGCAAAACGCGTGTGAAAATTGGGGAAGTTAGCGCCGATTTGGTTGTCTCGGCCTCGGTCTCAACAGTAGTTACCCGATTCGGCATGCGTTCTTGCGCGACGGTTGCCCTTTTTTTGAAAATGAATATTGGGATTGGGTCATCCAAAGGGGGGCCGGTCTTGATTTCTGGTTCTTCCGGAAACCTATTGATCTTTGCATAGCTAATGCGCGACTCAAGGGGGTTCCGCCGGGGAACCGGGCTTCGCCCTGGATCATTGGCTATGCAAGGGTCAATAGCTGGCGAGCGAGTTTCGCCAACGGCCGGGTCGAGCGGGTTGGCGGTGAGCACTTCTTTCGAGGCGTCGACAAACGCTTCGGAAACCTTGCGATAGACGTCGTCGCCCACGCAAACTATCGCCGAGGAGGCCATGCAGCGCTGGCCGGCGCAGCCCTAGCAGGAGGTGATCATGTTGCCGATCATCGGTTCCAGCTTGGCGTCGGGCCCGACGCCTCGGCGTCAATCCAGCGTCCGTCAACGTAGTTCTTCAAGGTCTCGGTCGTCATGGGTATTCCAGTTCCTGTCTGCAACAAAAAAAGGGGACAGGCACCTCGCGGCAACCGTTTTCGCGAGAATTCGACCTGTTTTGGGCTCGGAGCCAGTCCCCATTTTTCATCTGTCTCGTTACGGTACGTCTTAATTCTCGGGAAGCAAACCTTCGAACAGTTCCCGCATCACGGCTTCGTCGATCTTGCGCGGGTTGAGCGTGATCGGGACGGGCGTGCTGTCGAAGGCGTTGCGGACGAGCCTTTCCAGGAGATCATCCGGCGCGTCGTCGGGGACCTCGATGCGGTCGGGCAGTCCGACCGACTTCAACAGGCTCTCGATCCGCCCGACGAACTCGTCCGCTTGCTGCTGGGGCGAGCCGGCGGCGATTCCGCAGAATCGGGCCATCTCGGCGTACTGATCGACGCAAGCCTCGGCATTGAAGCGAAGGCTGGCCGGCGTGCCGAGTGCCACGCCCACGCCGTGCGGCACGTGAAGTACGCCCCCCAACGCTTGGGATATCGCGTGCGGCACGATCACGCCGGCGGAGCCGAACGCCGCGCCGGCCAACGTCGAAGCCAACGAGAGCGGCTCGCGGGGCGCCGGATCGCTGGGGTCTTCGACCGCCCGGGCGAGGTTCGCCACGACCAGTCCGACCGCCCGGCCGCCCAAGGTCGACGCGATCGGATTCGCCCGACGGCTCATGCAGGCTTCCATGGCGTGTCCCAGGGCATCGGCGCCGCAGGCGGCCGTCAGTCCGGGCGGGCTGCCGACGGTCAGGTCGGGATCGACCAAGGCCAGCTTCGGCCGGACCGCCGGACCGGAGACCGACGCCTTGATCGGCACGTCCACCACGGAGCCGACCCCGTGGTGGGTGAAGACGGCAACCGCCGTGACTTCCGTGCCCGTACCGGCCGTGGTTGGAACGGCCACGACCGGCAACGAATCAGTGATCGGCCGGTTCTGCTCGTTTGCGCCCGTATAGTCCCACAGCGTACCTCCCATGCGCGCCAGCGCGGCGATCCCTTTGGCCGCGTCGATCACGCTGCCACCACCAAGGCCGACGACCACGTCCACGCCGGCCTCTTTGGCAACTTCAGCCCCCTCGAGTCCGAGCCGGGCGTCGGGGTCGGGTGGAGCCTCGAAGAAGGGCGTGACCGAGAGGCCCGACTTCTCCAGCAGTTGGGTCGCTCGGGCGTAGGTTTCTTCCAAGCCCGTCTGGTCCTTGTAGCCGACCAGCATCGCCGACGAACCGAACCCCGCGGCCGCTTCGCCCAGCTTCTTAAACACACCCCGGCCGAACTGGATCGGCGTGGGCAGTTGAAATTCCCATTGTCGCGGCATGAGTGCTCCATTATTAGCCCTTGCATCGTCAATGATCGAGGGCGGAGCCCGGTTCCCCGGTTATGCAAGGGTCAATAGATTGGCTTTCTGAAGGTCAATAGCCACCCGGTCAGGCCGGCTGTTCGCTATCCAGCGATTCGAAGGCGGTCGTCAGGTCGATATCCTGTCTCGGCAAGACGCTACGCAGGTCCAGGATCAGACGATTTTGCTCAACCCGCCCGACCACGGACGGATTCCCCGAGCGGAGCGCTTCGGCCAACCGGTCTGCGCTCATCTCGGCCGGCTCGATCACGATGCGACAAGTGGGCAACTGGTGCGTGGCGATTGGCTGAGGGCAGAGGTGCGCCAGGCCGGTTTGGGGCTCCGCCTTTGCCACGGCGCTGGTGGCGGCGATTTGCGGCGCGAGGCGTTCGGCCCGATTCTGGAGATTGTCGGCCGAGGTGCTCAAGAGACGCAGCAGGGGGATCGCTTGGCGAGCCTGGTCGGGGTCTCGGTAAAGCCCGAGCGTGGCCGCCAGTGCGGCCGCCGTCGGCTTGTCGGGGTCGAAGGCTCGGCGGATGGGGTGCCGAGCGATTTGGTCGACCAACGCCCTGCGTCCTACAACGATACCCGAACGCGGTCCGCCCAAGAGTTTGTCACCCTGCAACAGCACCACGTCGGCACCAGCCTTGACGGCTTCGGAAACAATCGGCTGATCGGTCAGGCCGAATGGGCTGCAATCGATCAGGGCAGCGAACGGGGCCAGCAGTATGACGGGCAGCTTGTGCGGCCGGCCAACGTCGACCAACTCCTCCAATGTTACCCCGGCCGTGGAGCCGGCCATCAGGAAATCGCCCGGATGGACCATCATCAGTGCCGCGGTCCGCTCGCCGATTGCCCCGGTGTAATCCTCCACGCGGGTTATGTTGGCGGTGCCGACCTCACGGAGCACGGCGCCGGCGGCGGATATCAAATCGGCAACGCGGCACCCCGGCTCGGTCTCGATCAGATGCGCTCGCGAGACAACCACCTCGCGCGGAGCGACCAGCGCGGCCAGCGTTAGCATGGTTGCCGCGGCACCGCTTTGAACGACGGTTGCGGCTTCCGCCCCCGTGAGTTCTCCAAGAAGTCCTTCGAGTATCCCTTCCGCGGCGGCGGTCGGGTCGGCTTCCGCCGCGGTGTAATTGGCGGCCACGGCGGCCATCTCCTCGACGGCCCGATCGGCCAAGGGCGGGCTGCCCAATTCCGAGTGCAGCAGAACGCCCGTCGCATTGACCACCGCTCGCGGTCCATGCGGGTCGCCTTCGCTGATCCGCCGAACGATTCGTTCCGCCAGTTCGCTGACGCTGGGTAGAGTCCGCTCGGCGGCGGCGGCTTGCACTTCGACGCGAGCCTCGTCCAACACGGTTCGCACGGTCGAAACGACCACGTTACGGCTGAGCCGATCGACCAGCTTCGCCAGCGGCGGGCTCTGGAGCAACTCGTTGACCGAGGGAATGTTCTTCAGCGGATTAGGTATCATGGCGGATATCCAAATGGGGAGACAGGTTGAAACATATTCATCGGTTGATGATGATCTTTGTGTGCAAGGAAGGATTTGGCTGATCAAGAATGGACGGGATTAACAAGATTCATTCTTATCATCCTGTAAATCTTGTCAATCCTGTCAGTTGCTTTCTGCCGGATTCCAGTATTCCAGAACTCCGTAGTATTGTGTCCCAGAAATTCTCTAGTGCCGCAAATCACAGTTGTTAGCCCACCAAAGCGAAGGTTGCCCGATTTTC
>CAZDHN010000038.1:0-17861 GCA_964505115.1 uncultured Planctomycetaceae bacterium | reverse complement strand
CCGACGATGACCAACAGGCCGACCATCAGCAGCACGAGGATAATCGGCGTTAGCCACCACTTCTTGTTGTGCAGGAGGAAGTCGACGAATTCGGCCACGATGCCGGTCTGCGACTGGCCGGCCTGTTGCTCGAATTCCTCCGCCTGCTGTTGCGACTGAGTTTGCTTGGGTTCGTCGGTCATAGTGTTGGGCTCCTGACCCCAGTGTGTATTAGAATTGTCGGAAGTATCGGTTGACGTCTTGGTCTTGTTCCCGGGCGAGCCAATAGGTTTGGGCGTCGGGATCGAAGCGGTTGGCCATTGGGTCGTGGCCGAACAGACGCATTACCAGGCCGATCGGGGTGATTATCAGGTAGTATACGGCCGCCAGAATCGTGTAGGAAACGACGAACCCGATCGGAAACGAGGCGTAGGCCATGCCCAGGTAGACTATCCGCATGAAGCCGGGCAGCAACTGGCCCAACGCGGGCACGACGACGGCCGCCGTCCAGATCACGCCGGCTGCCGTGGTCGACTGGCTGGCTCGCAGCACAATCAGGCCGATAATGCCGAAAAACACCAGCCAGATCAGGCCGAATACGGTCAGTTCGCGACGCGACGGGTTGCGGTTGATTCGGATTAGACTCATTTTATATGGCTCGTTTTATGGAGTGGCGTGTGGGGCGAGGGACGAGGGGTGCGGGGCGAGGGAAGATTAACACAATCCTCTCGCCCCTCGTCCCTCGCCTCTCACCCCTCGTCTTTCAATCCAAACTAAACTGTGCCAAATACTCGTCGGTTCCGTGCTGCTCGGCGTCGGGCTGCTCTTCCTTGAGCAACACGAAGTTCTCCATTACCAGCACGTCCATGTTGGTCGCCATGAAGCAGCGATGGGCGTGCTCGGGCGAGCAGACGATCGGCTCGCCGCGAACGTTGAAACTCGTGTTGATCATCACCGGGCAATCGGTTTTGGACTCGAACGCTTTCATCAACTTGTACAACCGCCCGTGACGCTCTCGGTCGACCGTTTGCACCCGGGCGGAATGGTCGACGTGCGTAATGGCCGGCACCTCGGAGCGGATCACCTTGAGTTTATCCAGTCCCCGAGCGGTGCCGTCGTCGATACCCGTACGCTTCTGCTCTGCAACCGGCGCCACCAGTAGCATGTATGGGCTGTCTTCCTGGTCGCGCATTTGGAAGAACTCGCTCACGCGATCCCGCAACACGATCGGCGCGAAGGGTCGGAACGACTCGCGGAACTTGATTTTCAGATTCCACCGTCTGCATCCGGCGGCTTCGTGCGTCGCCCAGTATGCTGCGGTTCCCCAACGCCCGGGGACCAAACTCGGCGCGGCCTTGCATCCAGCCGATGACTTTTTCCGAGTTGATCAGATCGGCCACGCGGTCGCATAGATCGTCTTCGTCGTCGATGTAATGGTACTTGGCCCCACGCGAGTCGAGGAACTCACGAACCTCGTCGTTTGTGAAGCTGGGGCCCAGGAGCGAGCCGTGCTGACCGTCCGGTGCCTGCACTTCGCGCGGGTTGCCGAGCAGTTGGTGCCAGATGAACAGGGCGATACCCAGTGCTCCGCCCGCATCGCCGGCGGCGGGTTGGATCCAGATGTTATCGAAGGGCGACTCGCGAAGTATGCGGCCGTTGCCCACGCAGTTCAGTGCCACGCCACCGGCCAGGCAGAGGTTCTTCATGCCCGTCTGTTCGTGGACGTGCTGGGCCGTTTTGAGCATGATCTCCTCGGTCACCACCTGGATCGAGGCGGCGATATCCATTTCGCGTTGGGTAAGCGGCGATTCGGGCGTTCGCGGCGGGCCGCCGAAGAGTTCGTCGAACTTGGGCGACGTCATCCTCAGGCCCTGGCAATAGTTGAAGTAGGACAGATCCATGCGGAACGACCCGTCCGGCTTGATGTCGAGCAGTTTCTCGCGGATCAGCTCCGCGTATTGTGGCTCGCCGTAGGGGGCCAGGCCCATCAGCTTGTACTCGCCCGAGTTCACGCGGAACCCGCAGAAGTAAGTGAAGGCCGAGTAGAGCAGGCCGATCGAATGCGGAAAGTGTAGTTCGTGCGTAAGCGTTACGCGGTTATCGCGGCCGACGCCGAAGCTGGCGGTCGCCCATTCACCCACGCCGTCTAGCGTGAGGATGGCCGCTTCCGGAAAGGGCGAGGGGAAGAAGGCGCTGGCGGCGTGCGATTCGTGGTGTTCGGTGAATACGTATCGCTTCTTGTACTGGCCGCCAAGCCCCTTGCTGATTTCGCGTGGAAGATGCAGCTTTTGATGGAGCCAGAGCGGCATGGCCGTCATGAAGGAGCGGAACCCGGCCGGCGCGAAGGCCAGGTAGGTCTCCAGCAGCCGCTCGAACTTCAAGAACGGCTTGTCGTAGAAACCCACGTAATCGAGTTGGTCGGGCGTCAGGCCGGCTTCTTCCAGGCAGTAACCAATGGCGTTGACGGGGAACTCGTGGTCGTGTTTCTTTCGCGTAAAGCGTTCTTCCTGCGCGGCCGCGACAATACGGCCGTCAACGCATAACGCCGCCGCCGAATCGTGATAGAAGGCCGAAATACCTAGGATTGCCGTCATGCTGAATGACTCGCTAGTGCCTTGTAGTATTACTCAGAACGTCCATAGCGGCGATACTTGGGACGGTTCCACCTTGAACAGGTCGTACAGCAGTGGGATGTTCACGAACATCAGCAACACGAACACCACAACGCAGAGAATCAGATAGGCCATCAGGCCCCGTTCGCGATAGAGCCGCTCGGGCGCTTGGGCCGCGCTTTCCTTCTTGAAGGCGACGTGCATGTAGTAAGCGAAGAACCCGGCAATCAGCGGGACGCTGAGGATCAGTTCCAAATGATAACGGATGATGAACACGCCCAGCAGCAGGGCCGCCGCCGTCGAGTAGAAGAACATGCTGATAAGCAGCTTCTCTTCGTTGTAGTGTTTGAACGAACTGCGATAGGCGCCGGCCGTGTCGGCTTCGTTGATCGCTCGATACTCGGAGAATCGCTTGGTGCCCATGAAAAACGCGCCGATCATCCAGTAGGAGACCATCAGCGAGACCGGCGGCACGGCAATCTGGATGACGGCGAACCAACCCAGCAGAAGACGCAACGGATTGTTTATCGATTCCGATATAACGTCGATGTAGGGCAACTCCTTGCTTCGCACGGGCGGCACGTTGTAGACGAGGCCCATGATCCATAGCGTCA
Source organism: uncultured Planctomycetaceae bacterium (assembly GCA_964505115.1). Lineage (GTDB taxonomy): Bacteria > Planctomycetota > Planctomycetia > Pirellulales > Thermoguttaceae > CAZDHN01. Next base: position 14,656 of record CAZDHN010000038.1, on the reverse strand, counting down.
GCGCCGAGAGGAAGAAGGGCCGATTCAAGGCCCAGGCCATTCCCAGGCCGACCGCGCCCAACAATAGCCATTCGACGTAGGCGAGCTTTATGTTGACCAGTCCGGCCGGTATCGGTCGGTGACGCTTGACCGGATGGTTGCGGTCGGTCGCCGCGTCGAGTATCTCGTTGATGACGTAGTTGCTCGACGCGACCAGGCAAGTGGCGGCAAGCGCCCAAGCCAGCGGCCCGATTATGCCGAGCGAGAACAACTGGGGATGATAAAAATACGCCAGTGCCACGCCCAGCACCATGAAGACGTTCTTGAACCAGTGGTCCGGTCGGGCAATGGAGATGTACGGTCCAAGTCGGCCGGCCGGCACGGCGAGCGATTCGTTATTGGAGTTTGCCATCATAAGATCATTGCGCGTGGTGGCGGGTTGAGGTGTCGGTGGTCTGTCACGTGGGTTGTTGCGGGGTGCCACTGCTGGTTTGCCCAGCAGTGCCTTTGCGGCGGTTGTGTTTCGCACTGCTGGACAAGCCAGCAGTGGCACCCGTCTCCGCCTAGTCGTAAACGGTTACATCCAGCCAAGCAGCTTGCGTTCCAAGGGGCGTTTGAGTTGCGTGAACCAGGGCTCTTCCTCGGGTTGAATCGGCCGAACGAGTATGCTCGTCAGTCCGGCCAGTCGCCCGGCCATTATGTCGGCGAACAGTTGATCGCCCACCATGGCAGTCCGCGATTTTTGGAAGTCCATTTTCTTCAGGGCCGACAGAACGCCAAAGGGAAACGGCTTGCAGGCCTTGGCCACGAACGGCAGATCGAGCCTGGCTGCCAGGCGGCGAATACGCCGGCCACCACCGTTGGAAACCAGGCACATGCCGATGCGGGCCGCGCGAAGCTGCTCGATCCACTCGCGCACCTCCGGCGTGACATCCTCGGCCAGATAGTTCTTCAGCGTGCAATCGGCGTCCAGTAGCAACGCGTCGAGGCCCAACTCGGCCAGCCGCTCGACGCTGAGTTCCAGGACGCTTTCAATGCGAAGATGTGGTGCAATCAGACGAAGCATCTATGTACGTCAAGTCCTATCGGCGGAATATGAAGTGGAAGATCTTCCCATAATTCGAGGGTTTTGCCAACTGTAATATAGCGTACGAAACCCCCCGGGGAGTTCTCAGCCGGGCGGTAACTCGCCGGCGCTGGGAAACAAACGTTTCCGGGCCGCCCAAATCGTATTCCTGCGACGGATGGAGTGCCGGCTCGTCGGTCGTCACCCCCCAGTAGCTGTCGCGCGGTCCCTCGATCATCACGATTGCCACCGCCCGGGCCGCGTTGCGGGAGTCGAACCCCAAAAGGTCGCTCCAGGCCCGGCCCGAAAGCTCGTTGCCGCGGGCGGTCAGTTGCCGGCCCAACGGCGCGTCGGCGTGCCGGGCGGCCAGCCGAAGCACGTTCGCTTTGCGAAACTCCTGGGCGGCCCAGGTCTCGGTCGGGTATTCCAACTGCTCGGGTTTGTCGAAATAGGGCCGTTCGTTTTCGAGCATCCATCGGGCGTAATGCAACAGGCTCGACTGGGCATGGTCGTACATGAAATCGATCTCGCCCAACTCGGCCTTCAGGTCGAGGTATCTGGCCAGCACCGAGAGGAATACGGTGTACGACCAGCGGTGTTCCACGTCGAGCAGGTTCCGCGAGTCGATGTCGTCGCCCGGGTGGATTGAACGCCGCACGAGCGATTCGGCCTTGTCGAGATATTCGCGCCGACCGCAGGCAAGCCAGGCGTCCAGCAGTGTGTTGATCGAATTGCCAGATCCGCGTCCCGGCCCGTGGTATGTATCGTCGTAAGTCGCGCTTGCCAGGCCGGTCGGCCCGTCGTCGATGATTCCCAAAATGGTTTTCGACCCGTCGTCCATGGCGATGACCCAATCGGCCAGGCCGAGTACGGCACGCCGCGCTTCCCGGTCGCCGGTCAGGTAGTAGTAGTGCAACAGGCCGGTCGAGAAGTTGTGCTGCGCGTTCGGCCCGCCACCGTAAGACGCGCGTCCGCCGGAGCGGTTCGCTCGCGAGTAGGTCCTGTGCGTAGAGGTCTCAGCGCTCAGGTAATGGTCGGTGAACCAGAACAGTCCGCCGTTGTAGGCGGGTCGGTCCCGGTTGGTGTGGTAGATATCGATATCGACTACGTGCCGGGCGAGCGGCTCGAACAATTCGGACCAAGCCACGTCGCCGGTTCGCGCTTGTGCGAGGATGGCTCCGTAAACCACGTCGAACTGGTTGTTGTAATGCGAGATAACCGGCCGGGGGCCGTCGTAGTGCGCGCCTTCGTGATCGGCGAACACGTCGCCGAAATTCCTCCAGCCATATTCGTCGATCACTTCGCGCCCGACCATCAGACTCTTGGGGCCGCGAAGGGCCTCGTCCAACAGCGAGCGAAGCCGGTTGTCGGTATCGTCAGCAGCAGTATCTTCCGAATCGGGAAGGAACGGCGGAAAGACGCCGCTTTGCTGATACCACCCGGGAGTCGCCACAACGCGGGTCGGACGATGAACCCAATCGAGCGGCTGCTCGGGCTGCTGTCCGGCCGGCTGAATATGGAACCAGACGGTGTGCGTCTTCTGCTCGCCGCCTTGTAGCTCGAACAGGTCGTCCCACTGCTGGGGAAACAGCCCGACGTTGAGTTTCTGTTCGTCGACATTGATCGCCTTGGGGAATTGCTGCCAGAACTCGGGCAGTGCCACGGCAACTTGGGTCTGTTCGTTTTCGAGTGTCACGACCGGCTCCGCTCGACGCCCCGTCCGTTCGCCCTCGCAGCTTCGCACCCAATAGCCCTCGAAGCAACAGGGCACGCGTCCCTGGCGATTGACGTGGTTTCGGCTCCGCCAGTTATCGCCGCCGCTGGAGTCCTGATAGATTTCCAGCACACTGTCGTCGGTGGTAATGCTCTCTTCATTCGGCACGTGCGAGCAGACGGTCCGGTCGGCCGGGTTTGTCAGTTTCAGTCGGAGTGCGAGACTCCTAAACAGCACCGAGCCTCTGTCGCCCAGGTCCCACAGCCCGCCGGGATGTTTTGCCCGACCGGGATTATGCACCGTGAACCGCACGCGGATCAGGCCCGTGCCGGCGAAGAAGCAAAGCCTCGCGCGGAATTGCAGCTTGGCACCAGCAGGAAAACGGCCCTGCAGAAGCACGGTAGTTCGTAGCGGCCCTCGGGTTTCGATTTCGACGCTTTCGACCAGTGCAACTCGCTGCCGGCCCTTGCGATCAGCCAGAACGACTTGCAGGGCCGGCGAATCGGCCAGTTGTCGGTCATCGGCGTGGATTTCGGAAATCAGGCTGCTTGACGCACGGGGCCCGGGTCGGTCGATCCGGAATCTTGCCGCGCCCGTGTCGACAAGCAGCGACTCGGTGATTTCCTCTATCTCGATTCTCGGCGTTTTGGCCGCCTGTTCCGATTGACGTTCCAACCGCAACCGGACGGATGGGCTCCGCCCTGTCGACTCGTCCAGCAGGCAATCGACCAGCAGCCACTTCACGCTACCACGCGGCCATCGGGCCAGAACTTCCGTTTGCACGGGCAGCGTCCGCCCGGCCTCGTCCTTCAGGCAGAGCGACTTCCCCTCGGCCAACACGCCCTCGGCCAACGGCACGCCGAACGTAACCGGCTGACGGGCCGACAGCCCGTCACCGGGGTTCTCCACGCGCAGCGGTACCGATAAGGTTGCCGGTTGTGCCGCGACTGTTGTGTTATCAGGGTGTGTCAATGCTCGTTTTGCTGAATCGGTGTCCGGTCGATCTCCTACAAATACTCATCGCACCAGCGGGCCAGCACTAGCAACGACCAGAGCACCTTGCCGTGACTGCCGACCCGGGCGAGGTGGCGGCGATACATCTGGCCGGCCGCGTTCTGGTCGATGAACTGGCCGACCCGACCGCCCGCGCCCAACACGCTCGACTCGAATATCTCGCGAAGTGGACCGCGAAGCCAGCCGTCGGTTGGGATGTCGAACCCCTGCTTCGCGCGCCAAGCCAGGCCGTCGGGCAGCCGATGCTCGAAAGTCCGCTTGAAAATCCACTTCGTTTGGTTGCCGCGAATCTTGTACTCCGACGGCACTTGGGCGGCTAGCTCCAATAGTTCGTGATCGACCAGCGGCGGACGCACTTCCAGGCCGCAGGACATGCTGGCCCGATCGACCTTGGTCAGAAAATCGTCGGGCAGCAGCGTGTTCACGTCGGCCGCGATCATGCCCGCCAGCGGATCGTCGGCCGGGGCCGTCGCGTAGTACTGGCAGATCAGTCGCTCGGGGCGATGATCGTCCAACTCGCTCAGCAAATCGCCGCTGAGCAAGCGGTGCCTGGCCGGCAGCCGGCATTGCGAAAGCGTGTTGGCGTAGGCGGCCGCCTCGTTCAACGAAAGGTTCGTCAGCAGCGTCTTGGCCCGAAGTGGTCGGGGTAGCCAATCGGCCTTTGGCCACGCTCGGGCGAGCGGACCAAGCAGACCCCGGCGGAACCAGGCGGGCAGCCGTCGCCGCAGCCGGGACTCGCGCAGGTCGTGAGCGTATCGCGTGTAGCCGCCGAACGCCTCGTCGCCACCGTCGCCCGATATGACGACCTTCACGCTGCGACGCGCCAGTCGCGAGACCCAAAGCGTGGGCAATGCCGACGGATCGGCGAACGGCTCGTCGTAGTAGTGAACCAACTCGTCGATTATGCCGGCCGCCTCGGGCGTGATGATCTCTTCGGTATGTTTCGTTTTGAACCGTTCGGCCACCTGCCGGGCGTGGGGCAACTCGCTGAAGTCCGCCTCGCGGAAGCCGATCGAAAAGGTTTCGACGGGCGTCTCGCTCAGACCCGATTGAACGGCAACCATCGCGCTGGAATCCAAGCCGCCGCTCAAGAACGCACCCACCGGCACGTCGGCTATCTGGTGCGCGGCGACCGTCTCCTCGATCTTCGCTTCCAACTCCTCCTGCCATTGGTCGAGCGTGCGGTTGTGGTCCGTTTCGATCTTGAACCGCCAGTAGCGTCGGGGTGTCTGATCGAGCGAGCCGGCCTCGACCGTCACCACGTGGGCCGGCGGTAGCTTCCGCACGCGGCCAAACACCGACCGCTCGCCCAGCACCATGCCGAAGGTCAGATAGTCTTCGATAGCGGCCGGGTCGACCGCCCGATCGACGTTCGGATGGGCCAAAATTGCCTTCAACTCCGAGCCGAAGATCAGCTTCTCCGCGTCGCGATAGACGTACAGTGGTTTGAGGCCGATGCGATCCCGCGCGAGCATCAACCGTTTCTTCGCCTGGTCCCAAATCGCAAAGGCGAACATGCCTCGCAACCGCGAGACAAGTTCCTCGCCCTCATCTTCGTAAAGGTGGACCAGCACTTCGGTGTCGGATCGGGTGCGGAACCGGTGCCCCTTGGCTTCTAGCTCGGAGCGTAGCGCTTGGAAGTTGTATATCTCGCCGTTAAAGACCACCTGCACCGAGCCGTCTTCGTTACCCATCGGCTGGTCGCCACCGGCCAGATCGATGATGGAGAGCCTGCGATGCACGAGCCCCACGCCGGGCGCGTCGAAGAACCCCTCGGCATCCGGCCCCCGATGCGCAATCGCCCGCCCCATCGCTTCGAGCACCGCCCGATCGATCGGCTGATGGGAGTTACGATAAATTACGCCGGCTATGCCGCACATGGCCAGGAATGCACTTGTAGAATCCGATCTTCTATCATGACTAATCAGCCGCCGTTTTGTTCAGCACGACCCAGATGTAAGCCGTGATATATTCCCGGAGCCACGGAACTCCGAGGAACACGCGGGTCCATCGTGCCCACTTTGAACTGAAAGGAATCGGGTACGTTTCATGCTGGAACTTGCTCGCCTGAAACAGGCTATCGAAATCGCGAAGCAGCAGTTTGTTCACATAATCCAAGGGGATTTCATCCATGCGGTACTTATCCGGCTTCTTGTTGCCGGCGGAGTCCATGTCATGGTGGGTAGCGACATACCACGGAGATAGATACACACGGCGGCAGGCGCGCAAGATTGTCTTCTCGGAGAAAACGCAGTGCGCCCAAGGGACGGGCATGGTGGCGTACAGGTGGGGTGCAAAGGGATGGCGCCATCCAAAGGTCCCGATCAGCACTTTTCCGTTTGGTCGAAGAACGCGGTACAATTCGTCCAGGATCAGATCCGGCTGGCCAACGTGCTCGAAGACATCATAGCTGACGACGGTATCCACGCTCTGATCTTCCAGGGGGATTTCGACCGAGCCGCTTTGGATGAAGCGAACGGATTCGGAGCCATACAGTTCTTTAGCTCTCTCTATGGACTGGCCGTTTACGTCAACGCCGATTACGCTGCTTGCACCTTTCTGTAAATACTGGCCCGTGGCGATACCGTTACCGCAACCGAAGTCGAGGATCGCGCGGCCTTCCATGGGAACGCCGTATCGGCCGGCGGCCTCAAGAATATGGTCAATTCGCCCGGCGCGATATTCGTCGTATTTATCGATATCGCGTTCGGCTTCTTTCATCTCCCGGTCTTGGCAAACGTCCGTGCGATAGACTGCTCGCACCAAGAGATACAACAACTGCTCTGATATCCACATCTGGAATCTATCCGTCGAGTATCGTGCCGAATGTTAGCGGCATTCTTCTGCTCCATTGACGGTACCTCTATACCGCACCACCTTCGCCGGCACGCCTACGGCGACGGCGTAGTCGGGCACGGGCTCGACGACCACGCTGCCGGCGCCGACGACGGCGTGGCAGCCGACGTTGGCCAGGACGGTCGCCCGATCACCGATCCACGTATCTTGGCCAATGGTCACTCGGGGCCACTCGCCCGGCTGTTCGCGGATGGGAATGTCGAGCCGTTCGATGCCGTGTTGTGCCTGGCCGTTGGCAATCGCGACGTGCGATCCCAGCAAGACATCGTCTTCCAGCGTAACGTCACCCAGCGAGCAGTAGTTGCCCACGTACACGGTGCGACCGATACTGGCCGTTGGATGCGAAATGACGGTTCCGAAATTGATGCAGGCGTCGGTATCGCACCGCGGCAGCACCATCCGGTAGAAGGCGCGACGCAGATAAATGCCGATGAAGCCGGGCACTAGCGCGAAGGCCTGCGAGTAGCCGGGAAAGGCCCGTTCGGCTCCCATCATACAGACACCCAGCCGGTAGCAGCCGACCGCCGGCAGGACGACCACAATCGCCAGGCCGTTTGCTAGTTCTTTGAAGAAGCGTTTCACGATCGCATACACTCCTCGAACAGTTCGATGGCCTGCCGGGCGAGCGAGTCCCAACTGAACCGCTGTATCACCCAACGCCGACCGGCCTCGCCCATCTCGTCGCGCAAGGTCCGGTTGGCCAGTAACTCGATCACGGTGGCGGCCAGTTCGTCGGGGCCGTCGCAGTTCACAAGCCGGCCCGTCTCGGGCACCCGCATCGTTTCGGCCGTGCCACCCGACGCACCCGCCACTACCGGCTTGGCACACGCCTGGGCTTCCAGCAACACCATGCCAAAGCCCTCGATGTCGCCTTCAATATCCCGATTCGGCAGCGCGAACAGGTCGCACTGCTGGTAGCAGGCTATCAGCAATTGGTCGTCGGGTTCGCTGAGGAACTCGACGTGCCCTTCCAGCCCAAGCTCTCGGACCAACTCTTCCAGGGCTGACCGCTGTTGGCCTTCGCCCACGATTGCGTAGAGGACATTGGGTATTGATTTGCGAATAGTCGGCAGCGCCCGGATCATTTGATCCTGTCCCTTGCGCTGCTGCAATCGGCCGACGGTAAGCACGACGGGCCGATCGTACCAGCCGAGGCATTCGCGCCGCTCCGTGTCGAACTCGGCCGGCACGAAATGCGCAACGTCGACGCCCGGATGCATCACCCGAACCCGATCGGCCGGAAGCTTCCACTGATCCCGCAAGATGGCGGCCGAGTTGTGGCTGTTTGCGATGATTACTTGGGCATCGTCCAATACGCTGTGCATCATCTGGCCCAATTGCCGGCTGGACTGCCCATAGCTCATCTCTTCGCCGTGTACGTAGCAGAGGTAGGGCAATCCGTATCGACGCAGGATCATTCGGGCGATCCATCCCTCGGGCAGCAGCCGGCCGCAGTGGATTTGCTCGGCGCCCTCTCGCCGTATCACCTTTCGCACCGCGCGGAAAATCCGGCGGTAGTTCCAAAGCCCCTTCAGGCTGAAGGTTCCCCAGTCGGCCATTTCCAGCGGGAGTCGCGAAAGCCGCAGGTCGTGTGTTCGGTCGAACTGCTCCTGGCGCGGATTTTCCCCGGCCACCACAACCACCTCGTTGCGTGATATCCGCCGGTAGATCTCCCAGAACCAGCGGCCGCTACCGCCGGTCTTGGGTGGAAATACCTCGCTTAGCAACAACGCCTTCATTGGGTTCCTTCCGGCAGAACGAATTGATACTGAGCCAGCACGCTGTCGACGTGGGCTTGCAGGCTGAACTTATCTTCGCATCGACTTCGGGCAGCCTGACCCAATTGGCGGCGCAGGGACTCGTCGGTCAGAAGCCTTTCCAACGCCGCCGCCAGCCCTTCGGGATCGCGCGGCGGCACGAGCAGGCCCGTTTGCTCATGCACGACCATCTCGGGGATGCCGCCCACTTTCCCGCCGATCACCGGCAGCGCCAACGACATGGCCTCCAAGGTGGCGTTACCCAACGGCTCGGCGTGCGAGGGCACGGTGGCAATGTTCGAGGAGATCAGCCAGCGGTCAACATTATTCTGAAAGCCGACGAATCGGGCCGGAACATTCAGTTCGGCCGCGAGTGTTTCCATCTCGCGTCGATAGGCCCCTTCGCCCGCCAGATCGTCGCCGACGATCACCAGTTCCGACTGCTTCCTGGTAGCGGCCGGCAGAAGCGACCAGGCGCGAATCAAGTCGGCCACTCCCTTGCGTTCGATGATTTGTCCGGTGAAGGCGACGATGGCTTTGTCCGTGGGTAGCTGCAACTCGCGTCGGGCCTGTTGCCGGTCGGCATCAGTCGGAACCGGCGGCAGTGGCAGACCGTCGTAAACCACCGCCCGGGGGCTGGCTTTCAGCTTGGCCGATTCGGCGGTCAACGGGTCCATGAGCCCTTGCGAGACGAACAGGTGCCGCTCGGCGCCGTACTTGTTGAGCCAGTCGATGGCCGGCCCGTCGAAAATCCAGCGGTGATGGCAGATTCGCGGGATACCCAGCCGTCGTGCGGCATCTGATATTATCTGGTGTGTTGGCAGATCGTTGCTATGGACCAAGTCGGGCCGCTCCCGGCGGAGGATTCGGCCGATTCGGGCACGGGCGAGTAAGTATGTCCAGGGATGCCATTTACTGGTCATGGGCGTGGGCGCGTACAGGCATCGCACGCCTTGCTTCTCGATATGGTCGAAAGCTTCTCCCCGGTTTCCCAGCAGCACGACAACGTCGTGCCCCGCCCGGCGCAGCCCCACCGCCAACCGCCCGGCAGCCACCTCGGCCCCACCAAGGAACGGCGCCCAACTAGCCAGGCAGATTTTCAATTTTCGAGTATCGGCGTTTGAAGCCGGCATGACAGTCCGCGTTGAGTGACTAAACTTGTGGCAATCGCAGGAGCGAACGTAGTTTCCAGGAGCAAGCCAAATCTGCCCACCAGGGAACGGGCGGAACGGTGTCGCAGTAACCCAATTCGTGCAACAGGTCGCCGAACACGCGATAGCACTGATACTCCTGCAATCGCGTCAAGTCGAACTGTTCTGAGCCAATTGCCCCCTGGCCGAAGAAACCGCCGGGTTCCTTGTGGCGTTCGCCTGGTGTCTCGTCGTTGGGTAGAGCAATTGACTCGAACCGTCGCTTCTTCCGGATATTCTCCAGTTCGTTCTGGCCGACGATCGTGTCGATCTCATCCGGGGTAGCCGACAGATCGAGCCAAGCGAAGAGTTGCTGCAACTGCTCGTGCGGCGAGCGGCGAAAGTCCTCGTAGCGAATCTCGCAATAGTCGTCGCTATTGTCCAGTAGTCCGGGTATCTCTCGCGAGGCGCGCACGGCACGCTTCCAGAGTTGCGCGGAGACCGTCGCGCTGCCGGGGAAGCGGCCTTCGGCCCACTCGCGCGATCCGCGAAGTAGCGAGGCCACAACGTGCCGCCCGTCGCGAACCAGATGTATGAACCGGCTGCCCGGCAGGCAACGGACGATTGTTTTGGCGAAGAAGCAATGTTGGGGCGATTTTTCCAGGAAGTATCGGCTGGCTCCTTCGGCGGGCGCTACTTTGCCGACGGCCTCGTGGAACAGATCGGCCATTGCGCCGTAGAACTCGTCGGGCGTCAAATACTCCCCCAGCCCACCCGGCTTTGGTCGCGGCTCCAGATAAGCCTCTTCCATGCGGTCGGCCATGGAGAAGAAATGCGTTTCCGGTCCCGTGGCCACCGACGGATGCGAGGCCAACAGTGCCTGTATCCAGGTAGTACCGCTTCGCGGCGCCCCGACAAGAAACACCATTCGCGATTCGCGCGTCCAGCGACTCCGGTCGCTGTCGCCCGGGCGTTCGGCCGAGGCCGAGTTATCGGTATTGTCAGGGATGGGCACTGTTAACGGTTAATTCTTGTCCGAATTGATTCTGGCGGCCGATGGATTCCATGCCGCCGGGTCTATTCTTTGGTGCCGAATGCAACTGATCGAAGCACGGCCAGCAGATACGTTTTCCAGTAGAGAAGATTTAGCGGACTGTGCCTGAGACCCTTGCGAAACATGGCCCGTGCTTCTCGGTATCTTCCATTTTCGAGCAAGGGGTAACCCAGATGCCAGAAGCATTCTTCGGCAATTCGGCCATTCAGTGCGCGCATTTCCCGTCGGTTCAAGGATATTTGTGCGGGCAATTCTTCAAAACCACGGACAAGAGCCCGGTTGATTTCCAGCAGCTTGTCCAGACCGGCGTTTTCCGCTCCGGCACACGAGTTCTCGGGGTGAATGCGGTAAGTCACGTGGACGTTGTTCAAATAGGCAAAACGATGGCCGGCCTTCGATGCCCGAGCGACGGCTAACTGGTCCTCCGCCTCGTTGTGGAAGTGCGTAGCGAAACGAGTCTTCTCAAACACATTACGGCGAATCACGGAGTGTTGCAGCCCGCAGCGCAAGTTATGCCGAATTGCACAGGTCGTTACACTGGCATCTTCAATTACGCGCAGCGGGCCGCGTTCTTCGCAGGGAAGTCGCAGCAAAGGTCGGGCAACACCGTTCATGTAGAAGTGATTGGGGTTTAACACGTCGCCGGTCGCGTGGTTGACGACCTGGGTTGCTCCAAATACCCAGTCCACGTCGGGGTTGTGCTGCAGGGCTTCCACACAGTCGGTCAGGTGGTGCGGAAACCAATAGTCGTCGCTGTCAAAAAAGGCCACATACTCGCATCGAACCAGGTCCAACCCCGTGTTGCGGGCGGGATAAGGTCCCGCGTTCTCCTGGTAAACGTACCTGACCGGCTGAGGAGAAGTGGCGATAAATTCCTCAATCAACGCGCGACTATCATCCGTGCTGCCGTCATCGACGACGATTAGCTCCCAGTCCTCGAACGTCTGGGCGTGGATCGACTCGAACGCTTGCGGCAGGAAGCCGGCGCGGTTGTACGTCGGTAAGATGATGCTTAGTTTGGGAGTGTTCACGTCGTTACGCTAGTCGGGCATGTCGGATCCAGTCGAGGGTCAGTTCCATTGCGCGTTGGCGAGGGATAATCGGATTGTAGCCGAGCACTCGGCGAGCTTTCTCGATACTGACCAACCCACCCGCCGAGCCCATCTGCACGAAATCCTCCTCCGACGGCGCGTCGGACTTGATATAAGTCTCGAACTCCGTGGCGCCGACCGTTTCCAGCACCTTGCGGCGGAAGCCCGGAAAACGTTCCAACGCCCAACGGGGCAGGGAACCGTAGGGATCGGTCTGCAAGACTCGCCGCCCGAACCCCCGGAACTCCGTCGACTTGATAATCTCCTTCAACCCGCGGCAACAGGCGCCGGGAAAACCGAGCAGGCCTCCGGACGCTCCGCAGGCCGCCGGGTCGGTCAGTTCGTTGCCCTCGGCCGCCGGCAGGCCGACACCCAGTGCGTCGGCGAAGTAGCCGTAAAAGTCTTGCCAACTGACGTCTTCGCCCTCGCCGATCGCGAATATCTGGCCGCCCTTGACCGCCTCGTCGGGGGCCTCCATCGCACAGATCATGGCCTCGATCAGGTTGTCCACATAGACCATGTCGCAGGGCACGTCGGGTGAACCGATCCAGCGGAACCGGCCTTCGACCAGGGCTTGGACTGGGCGAGTGATGAAGATCCGCGAGAAGGGGCCGTACACGCGGGCAGGGCGTATGATGGCCGCCGAAAGACCCTTGGCGACGACCTGGGCGATGACCTTCTCGGACTCGACCTTGCTCTCGGCGTAGTCGTTACCCTTTCCCGGCTCCAGCGGTGTCGATTCGTCGACCGTTCCCGGCTTGTTCTCGTCGTGCACGGCGATCGTGCTCATGTGGATGAAGCGGCCAACGCCCGCGGCAAGCGCCGCTTCGGCCAGCCGGCGGGTTCCGTCGACCGTCACGGCGAAGATATCTCGCCGGTTACCCCAGGCCGTGCCGATCGCACAGTGCATCACGGCGTCGCAGCCTTCCACCAATTGGGCGATTTGGTCTTTCGATCGCAGGTCGGCTTGGACCATCTCGACCGGAAGTCTGGCCAACCGGCTGGCGTTGCCCGGATTGTGAGCCACCGCGCGGACTTCGCAGTCGTCGCGCAGGCTCAGTATCTCGGCCACGCGACTGCCGATGAACCCGGTCGCACCGGTAACCAGAACTCGCTTCCGCCTGCCGCCGCCCGACACCTTTCGGCTCTTTTCGAAGCCGGCTTGAACCCACGGTTCATTCATCGGTTGAGGGTTGTCATAGCATTGCTCGATCAGCTTCACGGTGGGCAGCGACGAGCTTCCCGAGAGTTGGGCCGGCTGGCTGGAACGGATCGCTCGGAGCCAGTCGTCGATCTGCAGGCGGAACGTGGCGAACCAGGATTCCTCCTCCGCTTCGTCGGCCCAGGTGGTTTGCAGTTGGAACGGTCGCGGCTTGCCGGTAATCGGGTCGGCCAGTTCCAAGTCGCTGGGCGTGACGGACACTTGATAGCGGTCGGATACCTGGAACTCCAGCGTGCCCTTTTCACACTCGACGCGGATCAGGTTGCCGACGTCTCGGGTTCGAGCCAGTTCGACACTGCCCTCGATCGGCTCGCCCTGGTGTGCGAATCGCAACCGGAGCGAGCAGTCGGCCTCGACGCCGCCCAGCGAGTTGTCGCGGTACTCGATCACTTCGGCCGGTTCGTCGAAGAGGAAGAATAGCAGGTCGAGGATGTGCGAGCCGAAATCTATCAGCGCGCCGCCGCCGGCCAGTTCCTTGGTCATGTTGGCCAGCGTGGCCGCCTCCCAGTTGTACATTCCGCCGCCCTCGGCGACGAACTTTTGCGGCTTGCCCAGCCAGTTGCTCCCGAGCAGTGACTTGAGCATTCGGATGCTTGGCAGCAAGCGGCGGAAGACGCCCACCGTCAGCACGTTGCCGGTCTCCTCCGCAACCCGGACCATCTCCTGGGCGTCCTTGGTGCAAATGGCCATCGGCTTCTCGACCAGCACGTGCATGCCCCGCTTCAACAGATCGATCGTGCCGGGCGCATGGTGGCAGGGCGGCGTGGCCAGGATGACCGCGTCGACCATCTGGCTGTTCAGTTCGGCCGCGTCGCCCAGCACCGTCCGGACGCCGTACGCATCGGCCAATTCACTGGCCCGCTCGACGTTGCGGTCGACAAGCGCCACCAGATCGATCCCCTCATGCCCGGCCAACACCGGCATATGCATTTGCCGCGTAATCGCCCCGCAACCGACCACTGCTACTCGAATTGGTTTTTGCATGTCTCTAGACTCAGGTTCCATGAGATTGATTGTCCGGCGCTGCTATTGGTTTGTGTTGCAGCACGTCTCCCCTCTCTCTGTGGGAGAGGGGCCGGGGTGAGGGAAATAGTCGTCACCCACTTTCCGCTTTCGGCTTTCCGCTTTCCGCTTTGCCGCTCTCCTCGGAGGGGAACTGGGCTTCGTATGTCCAGTCTTTTCGGTTGTCTCTCAAAAAGAAACTTCGCAGCCATTCGGCCCGGTGGAGACCGAGCAGCCCTATCAGCCGGGCGAACCGAGCGCCGGTTACGGTTGCCGGCCCCTTTTTGGCCACCTCCTCCAGAGCTTCGGCCAGGGAGGCAAGCCGCGACCGGCCGGCGCCCGCCACTCGTGCCCTGTGATAAGCGGTAAGCGCACACCAGAAGAGCTTGTCGCCGTGCTCTTGGAGCATCTCGTCGCGCTGGAGGAAGCCGCGGCAAAGTCCTTCTAGAACAGCAGCGTGTTCTCTGTAACGGTCGATCGTGAGCATGGTGGCAGTCATTGAAGCGGGATGTTGCCGATAGTAGGCTCCAACGTAGTGGATCGGCACGAGCGTGGCGCCTGTCAGCGCAACTCGGCACCAACAATCCCAGTCCGCGGAGATCCGCAGCATGGGACGGAAGCCGCCAATCTGCAAAATCACTTCTCTGGGAAAAACCCATTGGTGCGGTACGCCCAGATTCGTTTGAATCAGCTCCGGAAAGAAGGTTGTCACGTTTGGCATGCTGACTCGATAGGGTTGCCCTGGGTCGCCCTGAAACCATGCACGAGCCA
>CAZDHN010000037.1:0-17912 GCA_964505115.1 uncultured Planctomycetaceae bacterium | reverse complement strand
GTGTCTTTTGGTAACACAGGGCCGCAGTGGAAAACTGGGGTGTTTGTGCGGTTTGGCCGCCCGGGGTAACCGGATTGACGTTGAAGTCTACCAACCGCTCGTCTACACTGTGCCGCCGTCGCGTGGCGGCTTCCTGCTCTTCCCGTCGCAATTCCGCAGGCGGTTCCTTTCGACACGGGTGAAAACGGCCAATTGAGTATCGAGGAACGATCGGAAAATGCGCGGCCGCGCGGACGTTTCGCCCCGCTTTGGCTGGCCGGCCTCCTGGTCCTGGCCGCCGTGGCCACGCTATCGGTCGATTGCCCGATCGCAATCTGGTGCCAAGCCGACTCGTTGCCGGGCGATATCCGCGACCTGCTGAACTTTATGGAACTCTACGGGCATGGGCTCGGGGTACTGCTGATTGGGCTGATAATATATCAACTCGATCCGGGCTCGCGTTGGGCCCTGCCGCGTCTGCTGACCGTCGCGTTGGGATCCGGAATGGCGGCCAATCTGGTCAAGATGCTGGTCTCCCGCACGCGGCCGCACAATTTCGATTGTACCCTCGGCGCGACGGCCAGTTTTAATGGCTGGTTGCCGCTGGGGCAAACGGGCAGCGGCCATCAGAGTTTTCCTTCGGCCCATACGGCCACGGCCGTGGGGCTGGCCTTTGCCATGGCATGGCTCTATCCGCGTGGCCGGTGGCTGTTTCCCGCCCTGGCAGCGGCCGTGGCATTGCAACGGATCGCCGCCGGGTCGCATTTCCCCAGCGATACGCTTTGCGGCGCGGCGGTTGGATGCGTGGTGGCAACGTTTCTCTTGCGGGCAGGCCCTCTGCCCGACCGGTTCGACAGTTGGGAACAGGGTTGGCGGAAATCGAAAGAGGCGGAATGAATCGACCCACGACTTCAACATCAGTCGCCACTGACAATATTTCCGATCTGCCCGATCGGCTTGGTCGCTGGTTGTTTCGCCATCGAAGTCACACGCTGGCGCCGCTGGTGCTTGTGATTGCGGTGGCGGCCTGGTTCTCGGCCGGTCGGGTGTCCGAGTCCTGGATTTGGGATTTGTCGTTTTGCACGGGCGCCGTTGCCTTGCTGTTGATTGCCGAGGGGATTAGGCTCGGCGTGGCCGGTCGGGCCGACTGCCGAACCTGCGGCCGAGGCAAAACGTTCGTCGCCGACGAGCTGCTCACCGGCGGCGTTTACGCCCACGTGCGAAATCCGCTCTATCTGTCCAACCTGGCGCTTTGGGTCGCCGGCGCGATGCTAACCTTCCAGCCGATCGCACTGTTGCTGGTGATCGTCGTGGCCCTGGGGCAATACTGCTGGATCGTCCGGGCGGAAGAGCGATTCCTGCTCGAGCGGTTCGGCCGACGGTATCGGGAGTACTGCCGCGTCGTGCCCCGCGTCGTGCCGCGAATTCTTCCCGCCAAGACGGCCGACTTGGGCGCCGCGTCGCTCCAGTCGTTCAATTGGCGCGGAGCCCTGCTGCAAGAGCACGACACAATCTTCCTAATCTTCCTGGGCGCGTGGGGACTGCTCGGATTGCGGCTCGGGCTGCTTATCCCGCCGACGCTTGCCGGACCGGCGCTCGGCTGGTACGCAATCCTCGCGCTGGGCATTCCGGTTTGGATGGTAACCAAGTGGGTAAAGAAATCGCCACGTCGGCCAGCCAAGCCGTCGGACCCCGAACAGTATCTCTGGTCAGACGAGCGCTCCTTCCAAGTTCGGAAATCGGAGTTGGGAAGTCGGAAGCCGTCAAATGTCCGACCTCGGACTTCCGATCTCCCGCTTTGCTAGGATCACCCACTATTGACCCTTGCATAGCTAATGATCGAGGGCGAAGCCCGGTTCCCTGGCGGAACCCCCTTGATCCGCGCATTGGCTATGCAAAGATCAATAGAAGTCCGGAATAGCCATTTTGGCTCTTCAGAGATCTTCGTGGGTGATGGTTGTGCGAGGTGCCGACCAGCACCAGTGCCTTGGCAAACAGCGGATCGTGCATGATCGCGTCGGGCTTTTCGACCGTAATGTTCACGGCCGCCACGCCCGCCCGCAATCCGGCCGCGCGGCGGTTTCAAGCGGTTTCAGGCGGAGCCCGGCAATGGTATCATGCGGAATGCTGCTTACCTACGGTCTAGTATGACAGCGCCACTTTCGGGATGGATACCATGCGTAAGTCCTTACCCCCACTGGGCTTGCCCCAGTGGAAACGGGGTCTGCAAACTAGAGACGCGAGTTCCGCCCTTCTGTCCGGTCTCCGCTCGCTTCCGCCTTCGGCGGAAGCGAGCGGAGACCGGACATGGCACGAGCGTCGTGATGTAGTTTTCAAACGCCAATCCACCGGGGCAAGCCCGGTGGCGTCATCTCGAAGTCGTCGAAGTGGCGCTGTCATACTAGGAGAAGACAATGTCGCAAGCAAGGCGGGTTGCCCTGATAACGGGAGGTGGACGCGGGATCGGGCTGGGTATTGCTAAAAGCCTGGCAGCCGAAGGGCACGATCTGGCCATCTGCGGCGTACGCGAACAAGATCTGGTCGAAGAGGCGCTGGACCAGTTGCGGCAGTTTGGAACCGACGTGCTATACTGTCGTGCCGATGTTGCCGATGCGAAGGCCCGACGCGAAATGCTGGCCGCCGTCCGCCAGCGATTCGACCGCCTCGACGTATTGGTGAACAACGCCGGCGTGGCTCCCAGGGTGCGAGCCGACATTCTGGAAGCGACCGAAGAGGATTACGAGTGGCTAATGCGGATTAACTTGCAGGGCCCCTACTTCCTCACGCAGTCGGTGGCCAATTGGATGATCGAGCAGCGGCGCGAGAACGACCGCTTCGACGGCTGCATCGTCAACATCTCGTCGATCTCGGCCACGATCATCTCGCCCGACCGGGGCGCCTACTGTATCTCCAAGGCCGGCATCGGCATGGCCACCCGACTTTGGGCAGCCCGGCTCGGCGAGTTCGGCATTCCCGTCTACGAAGTCCGCCCGGGGTTGATTAAGTCGGACATGACAAAACCGGTTACCGATAAGTACGACAAACTGATCGCCGACGGTATGCTCGTCCAATCGCGCTGGGGCCTGCCCGAGGATGTCGGCCGCGCCGTCGCCATGCTCGCTCGCGGCGACTGCGCCTACAGCACGGGTCAGGTAATCATGGTCGACGGCGGAATGGATTTTCAGCGCTTATAGAAAAATACGGTCGCCAATTGGGTGCCACTGCTGGCTTGTCCAGCAGTGTGAAGCATAAGCCACGCGAAAACACTGCTGGACAAGCCAGCAGTGGCACCCAAAACGTCGGCTATCCAACTACTGCCACAAGCTACCAGCCGAGTGAACCAACCATGCGCGACGAAACACTTGACGTTGCCCTCGATGCCGACCGGCGGATGTCGCTCCCCTTGACCTGGGTGCATACCCTGGTGATAGGCAGCGGGGCGGCCGGCCTCAACGCGGCCGTACAGCTCCGGGCCGCCGGAGTGGACGACGTGCTGATCGTCTCCGAGGGGCTGCGGATGGGGACCTCGATCAACACCGGCAGCGACAAGCAAACTTACTACAAACTCTCGATGTGCGGCGGCGACGCCGATTCGCCTCGCGACATGGCTGAAACCTACTTCGCCGGCGGAGGCATGCACGGCGATCTGGCCCTGGTCGAGGCAAGCCTCTCAGCCCGGGCGTTCATCAATCTGGTTAACCTGGGCGTGCCCTTTCCGCGCGACGCCTTCGGGCAATTTGTCGGGTACAAAACCGACCACGATCCCCGGCAACGGGCCACGTCCATCGGGCCATACACATCGAGGGAGATGTGCCGCGCGTTAATAAAGCAAGCTCACCTGTTAAAAATCCCCATCCGGGAAAACCGAAACGTCGTGCGGCTGCTTACGCTCGACGACGCTGATCGGAAAAGGGCTGCCGGCGCCGTTATCCTTCGCGAAGACGGCACGCTGGAGGCCGTGGCCGCGGAAAACGTCGTCTTCGCCGTGGGCGGGCCGGGCGGACTCTATGAGACGAGTGTCTACCCGAGCGTGCATACCGGCGCGATCGGCCTGGCCTTGATGGCCGGCGCCTCGGCCGTCAACCTGCCCGAGTCGCAGTATGGGATGGCCTCGATCAAGTTCCGTTGGAACGTGTCGGGCACGTTCATGCAAGTGGTGCCCCGTTTCATCAGCACGGCGGAAGACGGAGAAAGCGATCAGCGCGAGTTCCTGCCCGACTACTTCGACTCGCCGGGCGAAATGCATTCGATGGTCTTCCTCAAGGGCTACCAGTGGCCCTTTGACGCCCGGAAGGTGATCGGCGGATCGTCGATCATCGACATTCTGGTCTACATTGAAACGGTGCTCAAAGGCCGCCGCGTGTTCCTCGACTTCCGCCGCAACCCGGACGGATTCGAGTTCGACGCGCTCAGTGCCGAGGCGCTTGAATATTTGACCAACTCGCAAGCCTTGCGGGACACGCCCATCGAGCGGCTCGGCCGGATGAACCCCGGCGCGATCGGGCTGTATGCCGAGCAGGGGATCGATCTGAGGGCCGAGCCGCTGGAGATCGCCGTCTGTGCCCAGCACAACAACGGAGGCCTGGCCGGCAATCACTGGTGGGAATCGGTCAACGTCAAGCACCTCTTTCCGGTCGGCGAAGTGAACGGCTCGCACGGGGTCTATCGGCCGGGCGGCTCGGCGCTGAACGCCGGTCAGGTCGGCTCGTTCCGGGCGGCCGAGTACATCGCCAATCGCTACCAGCAGTGGGACCTGTCGGAGAAGGATGTTAAGAACGCGGCCGCCGAAGCCGTCAAGTCGCTGGTCGACTGGATCGCAAAATCGGCCCAAGCCGACACCGCTTGGCAAGCCGATCGCCACGAGCTGCAAAGCCGAATGACCAAGGCGGGCGCACACATCCGCTCGCAAGACGAGCTGCGCCGGGCAGTCGCCGCGGCATGGAAGCAAGTCGAACGAATCGAGCAGTCGGGCTCGGGCCATGCCGATTCGGCCGGGTTGGCCGAGGCCCTGCGCAACCGTCATCTCTGCTTCGCGCACGCCGTTTATCTGGAAGCCGTGCTCTTCGCCATCCAAAGCGGCGTGGGAAGCCGAGGCTCGTCGATCGCCATTGAGTCGAGCGGCGACAAAGTACACGACAAGCTGGATGACAACTGGCGAATCGCCGCCGAGAACACCGACTTCCGCGAGCGGGTGTTGGAGACGAGCGTTGCCGGGACAAGCCGGGTCGAAAACCGTTGGGTCCAGCGACGGCCGATCCCCGAAACCGACGTCTGGTTCGAAACCGCCTGGGCCCGATTCCGTAGCGGCGAAGTCTTTGATTGCTGAGCGCGTTTCGGGGAAGTCGTGACACTCCGCGTTAGCCCCGTCGCCCGCGACGGGAACGCAGCGGAAATCGCCCAGTCTTCCGGTCGCGGGCGACCGCGCTAACTGT
The DNA here is from genome assembly GCA_964505115.1 of uncultured Planctomycetaceae bacterium. Lineage (GTDB taxonomy): Bacteria > Planctomycetota > Planctomycetia > Pirellulales > Thermoguttaceae > CAZDHN01. Next base: position 12,501 of record CAZDHN010000037.1, on the reverse strand, counting down.
TGTCGTGCTTAATTTAGGTAGGCTACGCAAAGTCTAGCGATTATTCCTAATGCTCCGGCTGAGATTTGCCGATTCTTCCTCCCGGGGGCCGATTGCGCGCGATGGGCCAATGCGCGATGGACCAACCGGGTGGGATATACCACGCATGGCCATAAACTGCGCTTTTAACGTTATTACATAAGAAGGCGGAACCTCAGTTTGTGACCGTGCAGCGTATAAATAGCGGGAGCGATCAGCCGTGAATGGGATAATCAAACAGACTTGCGGCGTTCTGGGTTGGCTGTTGCTGGCCGCCTGTGCGGGCGGATGCGTGCAGGCCACGCCCCGGGGCAACGAGGCCGGAATGCTCAACTTGTCCGGACTGCTGGAACCGGCCCCGGTAAGGGCCGATATGCCGGAGTCGGACCAACTGGCTAGTGGTCCCATTCTCGACGGCGAGTGTCATTTGGATTCCGTTGTGGAAGCGGGCGCCGCCTGTCCTATTGCGTGCGATGAGCCGCCCCGCAGTCCGTTTGTCGGCGTTCGCGTCCTGTTGAGCCGGTTGTTCTTGCCCCTGCGATGTATCGGTTCCGGTCGATGTGGCAGGGCAGGCCGTTGCGAGAGGGGCGGTGGTCAGGCGTCTAACGGGGACGAATACCACCACTCGCGATTCCATCCAATTCCCACCCGGCCGGTTTTCGATCCCCGAGAGCCGCCATACTTGGCCATGGACGCTCAAATGGCACCGCACGGATCGCTGGAATCCGGGCCGGAAGCCCCCGTTCCCAATGACTCTGTTCCCGATGACCCCGTTCCCAATAACTCTGTTCCCGATCAGAGGCCGACCAAAGCCGCGCTGCCGGAAGCATATCCCTCATCGGATAGCTACTCTCCGCCAACTCGCTTGGAGGTTATTCCCACCCCGCCATCGACGGGCTCTTCCGCTTCCGGCGACCGCACGGTGCTTTCCGTGCCGCTAAGCCAGCCCAAGCGTAGCAGTGCATCCCCATCCTCCAGTTGGGTCTTCAATCCGCCCGTGTTGCGCGATCCGGAGCCGAAGCCGACCGCCGCGCAAGTTCGCCGATCGGTCCGGCTGGAGCCCAAGTCGGACCGCGTCACCCGCTAAAGTCTGCCTTGGTTCCGCATTTCGCGAAAGCGGCATACTCCCCGGGCACTCGCCAAACCACCGGCTAAATGGCGGTCTAGGTTGGGTTTACCGCGTCATAACCCCACCAATCAAGGCTGGGCTGGCGCGGAACCGATCAAGGAAGAGTATTACCCGGCATTGCGCGCCAGAGACCCCCGCACCCTCACCACACTTGGCCCGCAAGCGACCCCACCTCAATCCTCCGCGCCGATAGACAACCAATGCCCGACCGAACCGCCCGGCTGATGCTGCTTCCCTGTTGGTCATTTGTCATTGTCCCGATTGCCTTGACGGTGTTGGCCTGGACAGCGTTGTCCTGGACACCGTTGTCCTGGACACCGTGCCGGGCGGCCGCCTCCGAACTGAGGCAGACGCCGGTCGTCAAGGCGGTTCAGCGGGCGCGGCCGGCCGTGGTCAACATTCGCGGCGAGAAGACCGTCAGCGCCCCCATCTCCGCGACCGGTCAGCAGGAATTGGGCCGCCGGGTAAACGGAATGGGCACCGGCGTGGTAATCGATCAGCGCGGATACATTCTGACAAACCACCACGTGGTCGACGGCGTCCGCGATATCCAGGTGACCCTGGCCGACGGGAAGCAACACGTCGCGAAACTCGTCTGCCGCGATCCGGAGACCGACCTGGCGATCATCAAAATCGAGACTCCCGAGAAGCTGCCCGTAATCGACATCGGCACCTCGTCCGACTTGATGCCGGGCGAGACGGTGATTGCGGTGGGAAACGCCTACGGATACGAGCACACGGTCACCCAGGGGATTATCAGCGCGCTTAGTCGGGCGGTTCAGGTCAGCGATGCCCAGTTCTACGAGGACCTGATCCAGACCGACGCGAGCATCAATCCGGGCAACTCGGGCGGGCCGCTGTTGAACATCGACGGCCAGATGATCGGGCTGAACGTGGCCGTCAGGGCGGGTGCCCAGGGGATCGGCTTTGCCATACCGGTCGACAAGGCGACGGCGGTTGCCTCGAAGCTGTTGGCCGCGCACAACATGGGCGGTGTCTGGCACGGCATGACGGTCAAGGACAAGTCGGGCACGCCCTGCAAAGGAGTGGTTATCGCCTCGGTCGATCCGAACAGCCCCGCCGCCGAGGCCGGCGTGAAGCCTGGCGATCTGATTACGCGGATCGACCATTTGGAATTGAAGCGAACACTCGATTTTCGTCGCGCGGTACTCGACCGCAAAGCGGATGAGAAGATCGAGTTGACCGTCAAGCGAGACGACGAGCCGCTGACGCTCAGCATGATTCTGGTCGACGCGCCCGATGATGCGAAGCCGGCCGTCGGCCGTGCCTGGAACTTATTGGGGATGCAGTTGGCACCGATCAACCCGGCCGAGTTTCGCAAGCGATTTCAAACCCGATACCGAGGCGGCCTAACGGTCCAGGCGGTGCGGCCCGACAGCCCGGCGTCCGGCCAGGGGATTCGCCAGGGCGACGTACTGGTGGGAATGCACATCTGGGAAACCGTTTCGTTGGACAACGTGGCGTACATCCTCAAGCGGCCCGAGTTCGCCTCCCAGGAGCCGATCAAGTTCTTCATTCTCCGCGGGGACGAGACACTCTACGGCCATCTGCCGCTGACGATGAAACCACAAGTGGCGAAGCAGTAACAAAGGGGCCAGGGGTCAGGGGCCAGGGGCTAGGCAGGGACCAGGGGCAAGGGACGAGTGAAAGACCGTCCACCAAGGCTTCTTCTCGCCCCTAATCCCTAACCCCTGGCCCCTAACCCCTGGCCCCTAACCCCTGGCCCCTAACCTGGGCTGATGAAAATGTTCTTCATGTGTGTTTCTTGCTAACCGTGCGTGGCGGCGGCGAGCTTCTTCATAAACAGCGACTCGCCGGGTGTCACTGGCGTAGGAGTCTTTCAATACCAATATTCCCCAGTTTACCCAGTCGCCTAACTTTTCATCAGCCCACCCCTAACCCCTGGTCCTCGGCCATGGAATCGGAACTGATTGCCTACTTGCGGAAGCGGCTCCCGCATCATCCGCTCTTGCGGTTGGGCCCGGGGGACGACGCGGCCGTTCTGAACATGGCCGGGGTCGACGAGTGCGTAATCACGGTCGACACGCTCACCGACCACGTCGACTTTGAGCTTGACCAGGTTGATCCGCGGCGCGTGGGGCGGAAGGCGCTGGCGGCCAATCTTAGCGATCTGGCCGCCATGGCCGCCCGCCCGTTGGCCGGCGTGGTTGCCCTGGTTCTGCCGCGCAAGGACGGAATGTCCTGCGCCGTCGGACTCTTCGAGGGCATGCTGCCGCTGGCTGAAAAGTACGAACTGGCCATCGCCGGCGGCGATACCAACAGTTGGGACGGGCCGCTGGCAATCAGCATTACGCTCATCGGCCAGGTCACGCCCGACGGACCGCTGCTACGCGGCGGTGCTCGGCCGGGCGATCATATCCTGGTAACCGGCGCCTTCGGCGGGAGCATCCTGGGGCGGCAATTCGACTTCGAGCCCCGAGTCGCCGAAGCGCTTATCCTCAACGAAAGATACAAACTGCACGCGGGCATCGACGTGAGCGACGGCTTGTCGGTCGACCTGGCACACCTGACCGAGGAGAGCGGCTGCGGGGCCGTACTGCAAACCGACCGGATACCACTGACTGACGACGCCCGGCGCTTGGCGGAAAAACTGGCCGATGGCTCCACGCCACTCTCGCATGCACTGAACGACGGCGAGGACTTCGAGTTGATTCTGGCCGTCCCGCCCGAAGAAGCCCGCCGCTTGATGGCCGAGCAACCTTTGGCGGTGCCGCTTTCCGACATCGGCCGGTTCGTGGCCGAGCCGGGTCTCTGGCGGGAAGACCGCCAGGGCGAGCGACACCCGCTCGTGCCGCGCGGCTGGGAACACGAGTTCGACTGATGGACCAATTCAGCTACAATTCGGCCGACGAAGCGGCCACGGCCGCGCTGGGCGCGGCGCTGGGTGAGTTTCTGCCCGACGGAACCACCGTCGCCTTGCGTGGCACGCTGGGTGCCGGCAAAACCCGGCTGGTGCAGGCGATTGCCCGGGCCGTTGGGATCGATCAACGCCAGGCGGTCAGCCCCACCTTCGTGCTCATCCAGCAGTACCACGGACGCCGGACAATCTATCACATCGACGCCTACCGGCTCCGCGACGAAGACGAGTTCCTCGAGCTGGGCCCCGAGGAATACTTCGACGCGGGCGACGGTCTGGTGCTAATCGAATGGGCCGACCGAGTGGAGAATTGCCTGCCCAAGGAGCGGATCGATATCCAAATCGAAGTAACCGGGCAGGAGTCTCGCAGTTTCCAGATCAGTGCGATTGGAACGCTTTACGCCCCGACAATCGAGCGTCTGCGGTCTTGGGCGGATAGCGAGGGGTGAGGGACGAGGGATGAGGGGGAAGACCGTCCGCTTGCGTTTCCCCCTCGTCCCTCGCCCCCCGTCCCTCACCACTCCAGTGGCTCATTTTTCGCATCTTGAAATTGGCCGCGCACTCTGATATGTTCAGGTGTGCTGGACTACCATGCCGTCGCTGTTTCGCTTGGGGGCACATTATGTCGTTCGGAGTTCGGCTATCACACGGGATTTTCGGCCGACACGAGGCGGTCGAGGTGAATTGTTGGGCCGGTGAAGCATGCGTCCAAAAAATAGAGCCGGCCGAAGGATAAACCGGGTATTTCACGGCGAAAACGGCTGCAAATCAGAGAATCGGCCGAGCGGGGCCGCTTGAAAGAATGAGGTGCGGGAGTGAGTAACACGATGAGAGCTGTCTTGTTTGAGGAGCCGCGGAAAATCCGCTTGCTCGACGACGTGCCGGTGCCCGAGCCAAAAGATGGCGAGGTGTTGGTCCATTGCAGTCACATAGCGCTTTGCGGAACGAACATGGGTCCCTACACGGGCGACGGGCTCTGGGGGGAAATTGACTGGCCGCCGCCGCCCGGCTGGCTGGGGCACGAGAACGTCGGCACGATCGTCCAGTCGCGAGCCGAGGGTTGGGAGCCGGGCACGTTGGTTCTGGCTCATCCGGAGGACTACAACGGGTTCGCCGAGTTTGTCATCTCGAAGCCGGCCGGTCTGGCCCGGCTGCCCGAGGACCCACCCGATGTCGGCGCTCTGGTGGTTGCCCAGCCGTTGGCCACGGTGCTAAGGGCGATGGTCCGAACGGGCCCGGTTATCAAGCAGCGTTGCGCGGTGGTCGGCCAGGGTCCGATGGGTTTGGTGTTCACCCATCTGCTCGGCCGCATGGGCGCCAAGCAGGTAATCGGCATCGACCCGGTCGGTTGGCGGCTGGAGTGGTCGAAGCGGTTCGGCGCGACCGACGTGATCGACTCCTCGAAGGTCGACGTTACCGAGGCGGTCAAGGAGTTGACCGACGGCGAGATGGTCGATTTCTGCGTCGAGGCGGTCGGCAAGCCGGACGCCCTGACCGCGGCGGCCTTCCTGCCCAAGCGGCAAGGCCGGCTTTACGTTTTCGGCGTGCCGCACCACAAGACGCAACCGTTCCCCTGGTTCCACACGGTGACCAACGAGACGGAGATCATCACCTCGATGGGGCCCGAGTGCAAGGAGTACTTCCAGTTGGCCGTCGACATGGTCGTCAACGGGCGTACCGATCTGGTCGATATGGTCACGCCCCGGATGCCCTGGGAGAAAGCCGCCGAAGCCTTCGAGATGTACGCCAACCCGGCCGGAGCCAAAGACTCCCTAAAACTCACTTTGGTGCTGTAGGCGAGGGACGAGAGGTTAGGGGCGAGGGACGAGAGGCGAGGAAAAGACGATGCGTTCGGGTGCCACTGCTGGCTTGTCCAGCAGTGCAAAGCACAAGTCCCACGACAGCACTGCTGGACAAGCCAGCAGTGGCACCCAGAAACCCCCGGTCGCCAACACACACTATCCACTATCCACTATCAACTACCTCAACCATGACTCCACGCCAACGCATACTCGCCGCGTTTAATCACGAGAAGCCTGACCGCACGCCGCTTGACGGCTGGTTCCATCCGGAAGTCGTTGAATCGCTGAAGAAGCATTTCCAGACGGACCAGTGGTCCGACGTGCTGGGCGAGTTGGGGATCGACGGCTGGACCGAACTGCCGCCATCGATCCACGGCGCGGAGTTTGAAGCCAAGGCCGTGGAGCGGCCGGGGCCGGAAGACGGTCCCAGGGCGATCTGGCTCGACGAAGAGCGCTACGAGGACCTTTGGGGCACCCAGTTCCGCATGGGCCGGGGCGGTCGCTACCAGCAGTGGCTCGCCGGCCCGTTGGAAGAGGCCGAAACGACCGACGACATTGCCAGGTACAGCTTCCCCAGTGTCGATGAGATTTGCGAGCCGGACGATTACGCCGCCCAAGTAGCCCGACTCAAGGAGCAAGAACTGTTCGTCTGTGGCGAAATCGACAACCCCTTCAAGCGGTTCTGGCATTTGCGCGGTTACGAGAACTCGTTGATGGATTACCTGTCCAACGAGGAAGTCCTGGAGGCCGTCTACGACCGGCTGTTCGAGCTGGCCACCGAGTTGTCGCTCCGCATGGCCCGGGCCGGCGTCGACATGGTCAAGGTGGTCGGCGACGTGGCCATGCAGGACCGCATCACCATGGGCCCCAAGCCCTGGCGCCGCTTCGACAAGCCGCGTTGGGCCAGGCTGATCGACACCTGCCGCCAGGCCAACCCCGAGACGTGCTTCTTCTTCCACAGCGATGGCAAGCTGACCGATCTGGTCGAGGATCTTGTCGAGGTGGGCTTCACGGTGATCAACCCCATCCAGCCGGAATGCATGGACCCGGTCGAGGTCAAACGCCGTTGGGGTGATCGAATCACGCTGCACGGCGGGATTAGCATCCAGCGGACGCTGCCCTTCGGCACGGTCGACGACGTCCGCCGCGAGGTGGAAGACCTGATTCGCCAGTGCGGCTACAACGGCGGCCTGGTGATGATGCCCTCCAACACGCTCCAGCCCGACACGCCCATCGAAAACATCCTCGCCTGCTACCAATCCGCCCGCGAGTTGGATCTTAGCAAGTTATGACGCTTGGCGACCAGCTGCGAGAGTCCGTTGCCGGCGATTTGGGTGCCACTGCTGGCTTGTCCAGCAGTGTCTTTGCGGAGTTAATGCGTCGCACTGCTGGACAAGCCAGCAGCGGCAGCCTCTTTCAAAACTTGCTTGCGTCGATCGGCTGCTGGTCGTTTCGGGCGCCCAGGTATCGATGGGTGAGCGGGTCGATCGAGTAGCCGATCGAGCGGACGGAACCATCGCAGAGGACCACGTTGAAGCCGCCGGCGTGGGCGCTGCCGAACTCGTAAGTAAGATAATAGCTGAGTCGATCCTGTCGCGGCGCGGTGGCGTGTCGCCCTCCGCCCCGATCAATCCTCCCGCTGGAGTCGAGAAGCTGCGTCAGGAAGCGCGGGATGAGATCCTCCAGGTGTTGACTCCCCAGCAGCGCGAGGCGCTATCTCATCTTGGCGAGGCGGCCCGTCCGGCGGCTGTTTTGCTGGTTCGTGCCAATGCCGACGAATCGGATGAGGTGCGTGAGTGGGTTGTCGCTGCTCTGGAAGAACTGGGGCCGCCGGATATCGCGGACACTGAACAGCTTGCGGGCTTCGCCTTGGACGACAATCGCGATGTTGCCTACTGGGCAATCACGCTGCTCGGCCGCCTGGGCGCGTCAGCCCTCCCGGCCCTCGGCCAAGTTACTCGGGCCATGTCCAGTCACGCGGCAGCCGCGGTTCGCCAACGGGCCGCGTGGGCACTGGGGAAGATCGGGCCAGCCGCTTCCTCCGCACTAGACGCACTTCGCACGGCATCCAGCGGCGACGACCCGCGGCTGGCCAGGCTGGCGGCTCGCGCCATCGGCCAGATAGACCAGGGCGCGAGCGAAGCATAGCTCGTCGCCTTCCGGCTCGCGCCGATTGAAACTGACCTGTCTCGACGAGCAGTCGCGAATTGGCGTGGGGCCCGTTAGCAGCGGTCCCCTTTCTCTCCCGGAAAACTCCATCCAGCGCAACAATTCGGCCTTCCGAAGCGGCGTATCCGGGGCGAAAACTCCCATCGGCCCGGCCGGGAAGCGCCGTGGAAGCGGAATTTTTCGACGCATGCTTCAGCGGCGAAAAATTTCCCATCGACCACCGCCGACGGCCGTAATTCGCGCGGGTTGGCGGTTGATCCCGTCCGTTGTGTACATGGGCACTATGTGCATGGAAACGACGAAACCGAGCCACGGATGAAACCCGGATTAAACACGGATGGGTGTTTTGGGTCAGCTAGTCCGAGGCGCCGGAGGAACACTATTTTTCACCAATCTTCGCTGATTGTTTTCAGATTAGTAACGAGGCAAAAACAACTTCCAGATTTCAGATTTCGGATTCAAACCACGGATATCACGGAGCAGCGGAGCCGCAACCACTACGAAGGAAGATTCTCACGCAAAGATGCGAAGACGCAGAGTAGGAAAGAAAGGAGAGCGAGGTAGGGGATACTGTACGGTTGCCGGTATTTAGATCCGACGTCAGCATTAAGCCGCCAGAAGCAATTGACCACGGATTACACGGAGAAAACGACGCTAGCGTCACGATTGCGGACTTCTCGACAGATCCGTGTTATCCGTGAAATCCGTGGTTTGCTTCATTCGGCTGAAGTGTTACCATCCGACAAATATCATCCCAATACCTCGTCGCGCCTCTTTGCGTCTTGGCGTCTCTGCGTGAGACTTCCGGCGTCTCCGAAAGTCTGCCGAGAACACAAGCTTTCACGAGTTTGACATTCGACATTCAGTCCGACAAAAACGTGGAAGTTATTCACCACCCGCCCCTTACCCGAAATACACCTCCATCTTGTCAAACGCTCCGTGGACCAGCTCTTCGGGGACGCAAAACGACATTCTCAGATGCCCCTGGCCCGTGGGCCCGAAGGCAATCCCAGGCGTGGTGGAGACACCGCCTTCCTTCAACAACCTTTTGCAGAAGGCGGTCGAGTCCTTGCCTTCCTCCAGGAGTATCTTGGGGAACATGAGATAAGAGCCGCTTGGTTTTTCGTAGGCAAAAACCGAACCAAGCCGCTCAAGGCGTTCGCACATGACGTTGCGAGCAGCCAGGTAGTGTGCCCGAAATCTCGCAACACAGTCCTGTGGCCCCTTCAAGGCGGCAAGTGCCGCATACTGAGAGACCACCGGGGCACAGATTGCCAGTGGTATGTGTGCCTTGTTGATCTGGGGAATCACCGCTTCATCGGCATGCAAATACCCGATCCGCCACCCCGTCATTGCATAGGTCTTGGTGAACGTATAGCAGCTAATCACGTTTCGCCTCATTTCCGGAATGGAGGCGATGCTGAAATGCGCGTGACCATCATAGGTGAAATACTCGTAGGCTTCGTCGGTGATCACCATCAGGTTTCTTTCCAGGGCGATCTGGGCCACTTGACGAAGCTGCTCTTCGGCCCAGACGGTGCCGGTGGGATTGTTCGGAGAACAAAACAGGATCGCTTTCGTCCGGGGAGTTATCGCATTCTTGATACCCTGGATGTCCAGAGCGAATCCTTCTTCTTCGATTGTGGGAACAAAGACCGGCTTGCCCGAAGCAATGACCACCTGGCGAACGTGCGTTGAATAGGTTGGCGAGGGCAGAATAACCTCGTCACCCGGGTCGACCACGGCCATTACGGCAGCCGCCAATCCTTCGATGGCTCCGACGGTAACCATGATTTGGGAGATTTCGGCATCGACATGGTTGTCCCGTTTGAGTTTCTTGCCGATTTCTTGCCGCAGTTCCAGCAGGCCGGCGTTTTCGCTGTATCCTCCGACTAGCCCTTCCCTGATGGCGGCGATTGCACCATCCTTGATATGGTCGGGAGTATCGGAAGTCGGTTTTGCCCAGGACAGAAACGCCACGTCGTCGACGTCCTTCGACAGTCTTGTCATCTCGTGGATAGCCGACTTGGATATTTGACCAACCCTCTCTGATATCCTCGGTCTGCCCGCCATTTCTTGCACTCCTTCTGAAAGGTCGTCTTCGCCAGCTCCGTTTCACGCGCGTTTCGGCATCCAACTTTCGGGAACCTGAACCGCCACCACTTCTCCCCGAACGCACACTTCTCCATCCGCCGATACCGTGGCAGTCACCACGACCTTGCGGCCCTTGATCTCCTTCACCTTTCCACGGATCTCCAGGGGCACGCCCAGGGGCGTGGGACGGACGTAGTCCACGTGCAATGATGCCGTCAGAAAACGAATTGGCGGTTGCGTATCCATCGCTCGGCGCTCCGCTCGATATGCCGCCGCGGCAGCCGTTCCCGTGCCATGACAGTCGACAATCGAGGCAAGCAGGCCGCCATAGACATAGCCTGGAACCGCCATGTGGTAGGGTTTCGGGTGAAAAGTGGCAACGCTTTCCTCGCCGTCCCAGTAGCTTTTCACTTTCAGGCCGTGTTGATTGAGCCGACCGCAACCGTAGCAGGCGCTCAGTTCGTCCGGGTAGTAGTCCTGAAACGCTCTCTGATCCATTTGCCTGCCTCGTCACAAGAAGAATATGGCGGTCGTCATCAAGCCCGGGGTTGGGGACGAAGGCCGTGGGTTTTTCTGGTTAGTTCGGGGGCTTGGGCGGACCGGTCAACTTCTCGAAGGGCCACATCGCAATGCCGCCATCCATCACGCGGACCTTTTCAAATCCGGCTGCCTGGAGAATCAAGGCAGCTTCGTAACCTCGCAAAGAGATCTTGCAAAACGCGACGATTTCCTTGTGTTTGGGCAACTCATCCAGTCGAGCGCGCAGGGCGCCCAGAGGGATCAAGATTGCACCTGGTAGCCGCACCTGCTCGTATTCGCTCGGGCCGCGCGTGTCGAGGAAAACGAAATCGGCCTCCTCTTGCATCATTCGGTGAACTTCAATTGGGGAGACGCCGACCATGCGTCCGTCCAATTTGTTTCTGGCGACGTTGGCGGCCGTGATGATGTTATCCATGGCCGGGGCGTAGGGCGGGGCGTAGCAGAGGTCGGCATTGGCGAGCTGATCCACCGTCATGCCGGCGGTGATCGCCATGGCTGCCACGTCGATCCGTTTGTCACCCGCGCCTGGCCCGGTTGCCTGGGCACCGAGAAGCCGCCTCGAGCCCTTTTCCACTAAGAGTTTCAGCAGCAAGGGCTTTGCATCGGGCATGAAGTGGGCTTTGTCCGGCGCCGGGGCCATGGCGGTGACAACTTCGTAGCCCAGTTTGCCGGCGGCTGCCTCGCTCAAGCCAGTTCTGGCAACGCAATAGTCGAAGACCCTGCAGACGGCGCTGCCAAGAACACCCGGGAAGGTATCGCTTGCGCCACAGAGGCTGTTTGCGGCGACGCGCCCCTGCTTGTTTGCCGTCGAGCCCAAGGGCACATAACAGGGTTTGCCGGTGAGCACATCCACGCATTCGACACAATCTCCGGCGGAATAGATGTCCGGGTCGGAGGTGCACATATGCTGGTCGACCTTGATGGCGCCCGTCGTGCCGATCTCCAGGCCGGCCTCCTGGGCGAGCTTGACGTTTGGACGAACTCCGATCGCCATGACCACCATGTCGGCCGACAACCTGCCCTGATCGGTTACCACGCACCGTACCTTCCCGTCGCCTTCAAAGGACTCCACTCTGGTGCCGGTGAGGACCTTCACGCCATGTGATTCCATGTGCTGTTCGACGAGCTTTGCGATTTCCCAGTCGAGCATGCCGAGGATTTGCGGGAGCATCTCGACGACGGTTACCCGGCAGCCTTTCTCAACAAGCGCTTCGGTGGCTTCCACTCCAATAAGTCCTCCGCCGACAATGACCACGTCACGGGCCTTGTCCTGGGCCAGGAGGGTCTTGATTCCTTCCGCATCATGGACACCGTGCAGGGTGAAGATGCCTTCCAACTTAACGTTGGGAAGCGGAGGGACGACCGGGACGCCACCGGTGGCAAGGACCAACTTGTCGTAGTCCAACCACGATTCCTTGCCATCTCTGCCGCGTACTTGCACGCGCTTGCCGGAGCGGTCAACCTTGGTAGCTTCGGTTTGGTTTATGACGCGGACATTTTTGACCTTTTGGAAGAAGACCGGATCGCGAACCACCCCCACCGGCGTGGACATGAGTTCGGCCTGCTCTTTCACGACGCCGGAGACATAGTAGGGCAACCCGCACCCGGCATAAGACAGGAACTCACCTTTTTCGATAATCGTGACCTCCGCGTCAGGCATAAGGCGAACAACCTTGGAAGCCACTTTGGGCCCGGCGGCTACGCCGCCGATAATGACGACTTTCATGGAATCGGACACTTTCACACCTCTTCGGTTTGTAAGGGTATACTAGTGCTGTGTCAAAGTTTGAAATTAGGGTAGCTGAACTTGCAAAAGTTCAGTCTTCGCCGCATTCGGCTGAATTCTTGCG
>CAZDHN010000036.1:0-17987 GCA_964505115.1 uncultured Planctomycetaceae bacterium | reverse complement strand
ACGCCACCACGCTGGCCCAGGGGCTGACCAACGAGCGTCACACGCTGAAAATCATTCCCAACGGCGACGGCCCCCTGCCCATCAGTGCGTTTCGCGCCTACCGGCCCCCGCTGAAATAGAAATGTAGGGTGGGTCGCAATATTCGCCCCCGTTTGGCGAATAAACAAGCAAATGCTTGCTCGATCCGCCGGGAAACGGTAGGATTTGGCGATGGTCGGGCAATAACCTATTCTTCTTGGGGTAAGCGCCGCCCGACCGGACGGTGCAGCGCCCCTATTGTGTTCAAATCTCGAACTCCCCATTCGCTCAAGGAGACATTCCGATGACAAGATGGCACGTTGTACGGCCCGCGCGCACGGTCCTGGCGGTTCTGGCGATTGTGGCGGTTTGCGCCATGCCAGCCGCGGCAGGCGAACTTAAGGACCTCGACAGCTCGTTGAATTGGCTTCCGGCGGATGCCGGCTTCTACAGCGGCTCGTTCCGCTGCGGCGAACAGTTCGAGGCGATTGCCGGCAGCCGGGCTTGGGCCAAGATTCGCGAGATGCCGGTCGTCAAGATGGGGTTGCAGTTCTATCAGACCCGGGCCGACGAGTCAGAGAGCAACGCCGCCAAGATCGAGACGGCTTTGGAGAATTCCCAGGTGCAACAAGGGCTTGCCCTATTGGCCGACATGTTCTCCCGCGAGTCCTTCGTCTACGGCGACAAGCAGTGGGTCGATGCCATTGAACTGCTGCAACGGGTTACCGGTGCAATGCGCTACGGGCCGGTCATCGCGCAACTTAGCGGCGAGGCAAAGGAACTCGACGAGAACGACCTGCGGGCGGCCATGCTTCTGGCCGTGTTGAGCGAGAACGTCGACCTATTGAAGGTCCCCGCCGTAATCGCCGGCTTCAAGATGACTAAAACCGACGAGATGGCCGAGCACCTCAGCGGTTTGGCGGGAATTACCAAGATGCTTACCGATGCCAACCCGCTCATGGCGGGTCGCTTCAAGCGGACGCAGATCGGCGAGCACAGCTATCTGGTGCTCTCGCTCGACGGCAAGATGATCCCCTGGGACGAGGTGCCGTTGGAGAAGCTCGGGGAGTTCGAAGAGAACCCGGGTGACGTTGACAAGTTGGTCGCCAAGGTGACGGAGATGACGCTGGTTATCGCCCTGGGGCTTCGCGACGATTACCTGCTGGTGGGAATCGGCCCGTCGACCGATTTCCTTGCTGAACTGGGTAGCGCGAAGGCGCTGGTCGATCGGCCGGAGCTTAAGCGGCTCGACAAATTCGCCGACAAGCGAATCGCCTCGATCGGCTACGTTAGCAAGGCAATGAACGACAAGATCGCCGGCGGCAAGAAGGATATCGATCAATTGTTTAACGCGGTCGACGAAATGCTCCCGTTGGCCAAGCTCAATAAGGACGAGGAGGCGGCAATCCGCAAGGACCTCGCCGAACTGTCCAAGGATATCGAACGGCTAGTGCCCAAGTCCGGCGCGGCCGCCGCCGTGTCGATGCTTACCGATCGGGGCATGGAGAGCTACTCCTACAACTGGGGCAACCCGATGGATTTGGACGGTTCCAAGCCGCTGGGGTTGCTGGAACACCTTGGCGGCCGGCCGCTGGCGGCGTTTGTCGCCCGGGGAAAAAGCTCGCCGAAAGACTACGACCTGCTCGTAAAATGGTTGAAGGTGGGCTACGGTTACTTCGAGAAGTACGGCCTGCCGCAAATGGACGATGACGACCGCGAGCGGTTCGAAAAGCTGGCTGCGGGGGCCGCCCCGCTGGTCGCGCGGCTCGACAAGACGACTCGCGACTTGCTTGTGCCCGCCACCCGGGACGGCCAAGCGGCCCTGGTCATCGACGCCAAGCTCACCAGCAAGCAGCCGGTGGCGGCCATGCCGGCCCTGGAGGAGTCGATGCCGCTGCCCGAGCCGGCACTGGTGATCGGCCTTTCCGACGCCAAGCTGTTCCGCCAGGCGCTGGTCGAGTATTGGGCGATTCTGGAAGATGCCCTGGGCGTGGCCAAGGAGGTCCTGCCCGACTTCCCCGACAACATCGAGTTGCCCGAGCCGCAAATTGCCGATTCGGACACCGGCGAGATATTCGCCTTCGACCTTCCGCCCGAGGCCGGCGTGGACAAGCAGATCGTCCCAAATCTGGGATTGGGTAAGGACGTAGCCGTAATTTCCGCTTCCAGACAGCACACCCGGCGGCTGTTGAAGGCCACGCCGCTGGCTATCGGCGGACTGCTGGTCAAGACCGACCGGCCGCTGGCCAACGCTGCAATGCTGGATTGGGCCACGCTGGTCAAGACGGCCACGCCCTGGATCGATCTGGCGACGCGGGAGATCGCCAAAGAGAAGCTGGGTGACGACGCGGAGCAACTCAAGGGCATAACCGAGCAGGTCCATACCGTGCTCGAAGTGCTCAAGGTGATTCGCACGATAACGAGCGAAGCCTACTTCGACGGCGACGTTCTGGTCCAACACACGTTGGTCGAAATCCGCGACATCGAGGAGTGATTGCTGTCTTGCGCTGATTAGTCGCCACTTAATCGGCGGTAACCTAGGAAGAGAACGAAATGGGGGTACACTTAGTAACCGGCGCGTATGGGTATTCCGGCCGGTGCATTGCCGCGAGGCTGCTTGAGCAGGGCAAGCAGGTCCGCACGCTGACGAACTCCGTCAATCGGCCCAATCCGTTCGGCGACAGAGTGCCGGCCTCGCCGTTCCATTTCGACGACCGCGCAAAGTTCGTCGCCGCCCTGGCCGATACCGACGTGCTCTACAACACCTACTGGATCCGCTTCAACCACGATCAGTCGACCACTGCCATGGCGGTCGAGAACTCGCTGAAATTGTTCACCGCGGCCAAGGAGGCGGGTGTAGGCCGCATCGTGCATGTGAGCATACTCAACCCGTCCGAAGATAGCGACCTGGAATACTTCCGTGGGAAGGCCCGGCTCGAACGCGAACTGATCGACTTGGGGCTCTCGTACTGCATCCTCCGGCCGGCCGTGCTGTTCGGCATGACCGATATCCTGGTGAACAACATCGCCTGGTCGTTGCGACACTTGCCCGTGTTCGGAATATTCGGAGACGGCGCGTATCGCATCCAGCCGATCCATGTCGACGATCTGGCCGAACTGGCCGTCCGGGAGGGCGACAGCTCGGAGGACAAGATTATCAACGCCATCGGCCCCGAGACGTTCACCTTCAAGGAACTGGTCCGGACGATCGGCCGGATCATCGGCAAGCGGCGGCTGCTCATGCCGGTCCCGCCATCGTTGGGTTACCTGGTCGCCTCGGCCATCGGACGGTGCATGGGCGACATCTTCCTCACTCGCGACGAGATCAAGGGCCTGATGCGCGGATTGCTCTACGTCGACGCTCCACCGGCCGGCCACACTCGTCTAACCGACTGGGCCTCCGAGCACGCCGACCAACTCGGCCGAAAGTACGCCAGCGAGTTGGCCCGGCGACGAAACCGCACCGAGGCCTACGAGAAGCTATGAGGCGCCGAACAAGGCAACGGTTAGCCCGGTCGCCCGCGACCGGCTGGCGGGGCGGTTTCTGCCCAATTCCCGTCGCAGGTGACGGGGCTAACACGGACTGTCACGTGCTACCCGAAGAAGTGACGATTTGAACCACCCCAAAAAAATCCCCAAAAAATCCCTTCGGGCTACTTCCCAAGATCGGGCAAATACGCTTTGATGCGTGTGAGGCGGGACTCGTTCGAGGCAGGAAGATGCTCGGAGAAGGGATTCAATTCGATGGGCACGAGTGTTTATTCACGGACGGCAACCTATCGCGGAAGTCGGTCGGTCGGCGGGCAAGTATCGGTCGCCCCGGCTACCGCTGGTGACCATCTGGTCATACGCCGCTTTCTGGCGAACGTCTTCCAGGGCCCCTCGCAACACGAGTACAAGGCCTCGCTGAACGACCCATTCTACGAACCTCGCGACCGACTGCTGGCCAGATGCGACGGGCGGATCGTCGGTCACGCCCATTTGACCCACCGGGTAATGCAGTTCGGATCGCTTGAGATTCCCGTCACTGGCATGGCCTGGCTGGGTGTCTTGCCCGAGGTCCGCGGCCGGGGGATTGGACGCCGGCTGTTGGATGCGGCCGAGGACCAAATGGCACAAGACGGCTCGCTGGTGGGACTTCTGCGGACCAGGATACCCCATTTCTTTCGCCAAACCGGTTGGGCGCTTTGCGGCCGCTACTGCCGTTCGGAGGCGCCGGCCCGAGCCGTGCTCCGCGGTCTGCTGGACCGTGGCTTCAAGCACGTGCACCGTCGCCGCTGCCGGCTGAATATCCGTCCCTGGCGCCGGATGGAAATGCCCGCCTTGGCGCGGATCTATTATCAGAACCTCCGCAGTGCCTTCGGATCGCTACAGCGAACCGACGCCTATTGGAATTGGCTCGTCGACCGGCAGGCGTACGACCACCTGTACGTGGCCCTGGACGGCCCCGACCTGCTGGAGTTGGAAGAGAACCGCTCGCCGATAGTCGGTTATGCAGTCACCCGGGCGGATGAAATCGTTGAAATTCAGACGGCGCCCGATTATCAAGCGGCGGCCACGCACCTCTTGGTCCGGGCCTGCGGCGACGTGATTGAACGCAACCACCACGGGATCGTCCTGCACGCGCCGGCCGGGAGCCGTCTGCACAAACTGTTCCGATCGGCCGGCGGCCGACAACATCACCAGGAGTCGGACCGGGGTGAGGTGCTAATGGCCCGGTTGCTCGATCCGCTCGAGTTGCTCCGCCGCATGGCACCCGAACTGCGCGGCCGTGCCGAAGAGAACAACCTACCGCTACCGGCCGACCTGGGCCTGGCGGTCGACGGCCGGAAGTTCCATCTGGCCGTGAAGCGCAAGACGATTGAAGTGAGCGCGGACAAGATCGGCCGGAGTCATCTGAAACTGAACGAAGTCGACTTCACCCGGCTGCTGTTGGGTCATCTCGACTGGAAACGAGCGCTGGCCGAGCGCCGCGTGCAGGCGTCCACCGCCGCGGCCCTGGAAACCGGCCGCCGGCTCTTCCCCCAATTGCCCCTCTGGCGCCCACCGCTGGACGACCTGCCAGCGTGAGATGGCAAAATGAAATAGACAGGATTCACAAGATTGACATGATGAAGAGAATGAATCCTGGTAACACCTTGCCCGGCTGAAGCGGCTTATACGTCAATACGCAACAAGAATGTCGCGGAAATCGGGAGGATTGTGGACAGAAGAGAACTTTGAACAGAAGCAAACAAAGCAAACGAAGAAGAAATCTGGAAGTCTACCTTCTTCTCTTGACAAAGGAACGCCAGGCAACGAAGGCCTGAGCCGATTGTGCCCAAACCGATTCTTCGTTCCCTCTGTTTGCTTCTGTTCAAACTACTTCTGTTTTCACGGCATCCCTGGCATCTGAACCCGCAAGGGCCGCTTCACAGGACTAGAATGTTACGAATCTTGTCAATCCTGTAAATCCTGTCTATTCTGATTCTGCTCAGCCTATGCGCGGCTCAACTCTCTTGCAAAATTGCCGCTTTGGCTTGCGCCACGACGTTCTCGACGGTGAATCCGAAGTGCTTCATTAGCACCTTAAAGGGGCCGGAGGCGCCGAAGCCGTCCATGCCGACGAAGCGGCCGGCCGGGCCAAGGTACTTGCTCCAGCCTAGCTCGATGCCCGCCTCGACGCCTACCCGGGCGGTTACCTCCGGCGGCAAAACGCCTCGGCGATACTCTTCCGGCTGAGCGTCGAACAGTTCCCAACTCGGCAGGCTGACGACCCTCGCCCCAACGCCCTCGGCGGCCAACCGCGATTGGGCCTCCAGGCAGAGCGAAAGCTCACTGCCGCTGCCGATCAGGATCACCCGGGGCTTGCCGTCCGCGGCGTCCGATACCACGTAGCCACCCTGCCGCAATCCGGCGGCGGCGCCGCAAACGGAACGGTCCAGCGTGGGCAGGTTCTGCCGGGTGAGCACCAGTGCCGTCGGCCGATCCGTGAGCGACACGGCCGCTCGATACGACTCGGCCACCTCGTTGGAGTCGGCCGGGCGGATCACCACCAGGCCGGGAATCGCCCGAAGCGCGGCCAACTGCTCGACCGGCTGATGCGTTGGCCCGTCTTCGCCGACCCCGATCGAGTCGTGCGTGAAGATGTAAAGCACCGGCAGCCCCATCATGGCACTTAGCCGCATCGAGGGGCGCAGGTAATCGGCGAACACGAAGAAGGTGGCCGCGTAAGACCTCAGACCGCAAAGCGACATGCCGTTGGCCATGGCGGCCATGGCATGTTCGCGAATGCCGAAGTGGAAGTTCCGACCGGCGTAATTGTCGGCCGAGAACTCGCCGGCCCCGTCGAAGGTCAGGACCGACTTGTTCGACGGCGAGAGGTCGGCCGAGCCACCCAGCATCCAGGGTATGTTCGCGCCCACTTGATTAAGAACCTTGCCCGACGATACCCGGCTGGCCATCCCCTTCTCGTCGGCCGGGAAGGTTTCGATGCCGGCGTCCCAACCCTCGGGCAGTTCGCCGCGCTGGATGCGGCTGATCTGGTCGGCCAACTCCGGATACTGCTTGGCGTAGTCGGCGTATTTCGCCTCCCAAGCCTCGCGCAACTCTTTCCCCCGAGAGCCGATGCCCTGGTTGAAATGCTCCAGGACCTCGCCCGGTACGCGGAACTTCTCGTCCTCGGGCCAGCCGTAAGCCGCCTTGGCCGCCCGGACTTCGTCTTCACCCAAGGGGGCACCGTGCGCACCGGCCGTGCCCTGCTTGTTAGGCGCGCCGTAACCGATTACCGTGCGGACGACAATCAGCGTGGGCCGGTCGGTTGTGTTCTTGAAAGCCGCCAACGCCTGGCGAACGGCCGCAAGGTCGTTGATGTCGTCGACCTTGACCACGTTCCAACCCAGCCCTACGAATCGCGCGGCCACGTCCTCGCTAAACGCCAGCGACGTGCTGCCTTCGATCGTGATGTCGTTATCGTCGTAAACCCAACATAGGTTCGAGAGTCTCAGGTGCCCGGCCAGCGAGGCGGCCTCGGCGCCGAGGCCCTCCATCAGGTCGCCGTCGCTGCACATGGCAAAGACGTCGAAATCGAACAGATCGAAGTCTGGCCGGTTGTAACTGGCGGCCATCCATCGGGCCGAGACGGCCATGCCGACGCTGGTCGCGATGCCCTGACCCAACGGGCCGGTTGTCATCTCGACGCCGCTGGTGTGCCCATGCTCCGGATGGCCCGGGCAGCGGCTGCCAAGCTGGCGAAACTGGCGGAGCGAATCGAGCGATACGGCTGGCTCGTCCGACGGCTGGCCGTCGTCGCCCAACTGCTTGACGCCCGTCAGGTGCAGCATCGAGAACAGCAGCGTGGAAGCGTGGCCGCAGGAGAGCACGAACCGGTCCCGGCCGGGCCAGGCCGGACTGCTCGGATCGTAACGGAGCACCTCATTAAACAGCACGTAGCCGGCCGGCGCCAGCGCCATCGGCGTGCCCGGATGACCGCTATTGGCCGCCTGCACGGCGTCCATCGCCAGCGTTCGGATAGTGTCGATAGAAAGTTTTTCAATACCAGTAGTCGCGTCAGCCATCTCAGCTCCGTAGTATCCAAGCGTGGGTTATTCCGACACCCCTTAAATGAGGTACATTTCGGGCATTCCATGGACCACTGAGTGTAAAGCCCCGCCGGCAGTTCGTCAACGCGGGTGGCTTGCCGGGCGGGATTGGGGGCCTTAGAGTATGAGAAGAGTGTTTTGCGGAACCAGCGGCGGAGTTTTTCCATGAAGAAGCAGGAAGTTCTGAGCATCCTCGATAATCTGCCCGAGGAACTCGATCCCGAGCAATTGATGCACGAGTTGTACCTCAAAGCCCGGCTGGAACGTGCCGAAGCGGCCGTCCGACAGGGCGAAGTCGTCAACCAAGACGAGGTGGTCAAGCGGAGCCGGCAGTGGTGAAGAAGTGGTCGCCTAGCCGATAATATTAATGTTCCCCTTCGGGGGCTTGATTAAGACTGTACCCCAAAAGGTGCAGCAGGCGGCGAGACGCGGTGAAGTCAAACTGCCCGCCGCCTTGTGTCTTTCTTGGCGGCTGAGCGCAGCGAAGCCCCAGGGAAGTCGAAACCGGGGAGTTGTGGGGATGCGTTCCTATCCGGCTCTCGTTTCACGGCTTCAGGCCCAACGGGCCGGGCTATCATAGCCCAGGACGAAGTCCTGGGTACGCGGCCGTTACACAATGAAAGCCCCAACGGGGCGCGCTAACTACTTTAGCGCGGCCCGTTGGGCCTTCCAGATTGGTCGTTGCGCGGCACTCCCAGGGCTGCGCCCTCGTTGTTCTACACATGTGCCAGTGACCGAGGGCGTCTTCTCCACCACGACCCTGAAAGGGTCGAACATACCAGCCCCGGGCAACGCCCGGGGTAGGCGTCGCGACGGGAACCGGCACCCTGAAAGGGTGCGACATCCTCGGCGTACATCACGCCTTTGTCCCGCCCTTACAGGGCTCAAATTGTGCGTTTCCCGTCAACCCGGGGTTTCACCCCGGGCTGGTATGTCGCGCCCTTGCAGGGCGTTTTGATCTCGTCACCGTATTTTGTTGCCGGACTTTTTCGTGATTCACATCAATGCAATGGACCACCGACATGTGTAGAACAACGAGGGCTGCGCCCTGGGCTGTGATAGCGCGGCCCTTTGGGCCTCATATCACTACGCGACACGCAGCTCCGTGTGCAACGGTTGGCTGACCATCTGCTCGCGAACGTTATCCTTGAGGTGCTCCGAGAACCGTGTCGTTTTCGGAGTCGCCGCCAACGGCTTATTGGGTGCTCTCCGTTGACTTTTCGTCCATGACGTCCATGATCTCCTGCAGCGCTGCCCTTGCCCTCTCGACTGCCCTGGAGACCTCGTGATGCCTGTAAAATGTGTTGAGAGTCTTCATGGAAAAACGGCGTTTCTCGAACTCCATGCCAATGTTCTGCGCCTCGACCAGCAGACTATAGTAGGGCGTTGCTTCCGCGTTGAGGTTTCTGAGTCTTTCCTCATACTGCTGGACTGCGTCTGGAACTGCTTGCCGGGGAATTGACCCATCCACCACCTTGCGGATCGCACTGAGTAGGTCGTTCTGAATCAGGCAGGCTCCGCGCTCCACGAAAGCGACAAGGAGTTGCTGCATAGCGAAGAACGTTGTATCGCCGTTCAGCAGACGCCCAAGTCTGTGGGCGGCGGCAATTTGGAGGTTGGCGTGGTCGATTCGGTGGATCGGTGCAGTGACGTTCTCAAGTGGAGTCATCTCGCCCGCGTTGCGGAACTCCGCAAGGATCTCAAGCCCGCGTTGCCAATTCATCCTGTGGACGGAAAGGCAGTTCTCAACATGGGCGACGAACAAATCGAGAGTGTTATCGAGATAGCGTTTGCGGATGAGTTTGAACTCCTTTTGATGGTGATAGGCCTTTAGGCCAAGGAAATAAGCAAAGAGCGCCAGTGCGACTGGCACGCCTACGGTTTCGAGCGTGTGCATAAATCCCTGAATTGCGTAATGCATCATGATTATCCTTGCCCCCAACACGGATCAGACTGCCTCGCACAAGATGCGGAGTTTCGTTTTCCAGACGGTACCAAACGCCATCCACGCGCCAATAACGAAAGCTCACAAACAGGTCAACTGGTCGCCGTAAAAGCCTGGTGAAACAGAACGGTGGCCCGGGGTGTCGGGGTGCCGAAGGGTAGGGCGAGGACGTTTTCTTGTGGGACGCCTTCATGGACCAGATCGGGGAGGCTTCGGAAGCCGAAGCGAGCGTAGAAAGCGGGGTCGCCCACGAGAACGCAGCCGTTTGCTCCCAGGGCTTTCAGTCGGGCGAGGCCCTCGAAGACGAGTGATTTTCCGATGCCCTGTCTCTGGCGTTCGGGCAATACGGAGATCGGGCCGAGACCATACCAATCTTGACTACCGTCTGACATGGTCACGGGCGAGAACGCTACATGGCCCACCACTTCCCCGTCGAGCTGCGCGACCAGCGATATGCTAAGCACGTTGGCAACTCGCAATGCGTCAACAATGAATTGTTCCGTCTGATTACTATACGGATGATTCTCAAAGGCCGCCTTGGTGATCTCGAATATCACGGCCGGATCCGACGCCATCTCTTCTCGGATAATCATATTCAACTCCAAGTATCGCCACTGATGTACTTGTATGGCATCGATACGCTCCCAGACAAACGCGCCGGGCAAGCCCGGCGGCTAAACGACGAACTGGCTTGACGTTACGGGCGCTCGTACTGCTTGCGATCTTCGAGGATGGCGGCGCGCATTTGGGCTTCGGTCTTTAGTCGGGCCTGGTAGCGGGCTTCTTGGGTGAGCTCGATGGGGCTGACTAGCTTGAAGCCGGCCATGTCGGCACGGGGTCGATCGGCCAATCGCTGCGCGCCGGCGCGGATGATCGCCAGGGCTTCCGCCCGTTCGGGGCCGGGCTTGTTGGCCAGGCAGGGGCTTAGCTCGGGGCGGGTGAAACTGACGTGGGCTGAATGCTTTTGATTCTTTAGGTCGAGGCCGGTTAATTTGCCGAGCCGCTCTAGCTCGGCCGAGTTCAGTGGCGAACGGCCGTAGAGGTTGTCGCGATAGGCACTGGCGTAATCGGCGTAATAGGGCGCGTTGATGTCGATCCAGGTGACGATCCGGTCGACGCTTTCCGGGTCGAGCTTGATGAGCCGGTCCAGCTCGGGGTCCTCGTGCCCGTCGACGAGCACTTTGGCCAGCCGGCTGGAGTGCGAACCCCAGTGCAGCGGTTTCTGCGTTTGATACGGCCCGGCCCCGACCACGTTGACGCAGCCCTTGCTCCGCAACTCGAAGTAGGAGGTGTTGAACATCAGGCCCAGGTCGCCCGCCAGATTGAGCTTCTCGCCGGCCTTTTTGCCGTAGTCGTGACACTCGACGCAGTGCCGATCGAGCACCGGCTGGACCTCGGCCGTGTAGCTGAAGTTTCGCGGCGGGCCGTACCAGGGCTCCAGCTTGCTCGGCCGGCGGAGCATGGCCGCCGGCTGGCCCACGGTCGGAAGACCGGTCGAGCGGCGGTTCTCGTGGCAGCCCACGCAGCCGGTCGTCTCACCCGGCCTGACGATCGTACCGCTCCGCATCGATTGGACCATCATCCGGCGCTCGTCGAGAATCTGAAAGTAGACAAACGTATCGGCGGGCACGGCGAAGTACGCACTTCCGTCGGGCTCGACCGGCACGGTGCCGAGAATTCGCTTGTTGTTGAAGTCGTCGTAGGCCATGCCGGGCGCTTGCGTGCCGCTACCGTTCCAGGCCTGCCGGGTCCAGAAGCGTTTTTCCGGCGACTCGACCACGCGGAGCCACTTGACCGTGCCGCGCTCGATCCGCTCCATGCCCAGCCCCTGGTAAACGTCGGCCACGTAGAAGTAGCCCTCGCTGCGTGCCAGGTCGGTTCGGGGCGGGATGGCCATCGGTTGCGGCCGGGCGGCCAGCGGCATGGGATCGTAGCAGCCGGGCTGCTCCGCGTGAAGCAGTAGCTCGTTGCCGAAAGTGTCGATCAGGTAAACGCCCATCCGCTCGCCCTGGCCGGTCATTCGGGAACAGAGGAAGAAGCGATCGGAAAGCGGATAGGGGTCTTCGTACTTGATCTTCAGCCTGGCGAACGTATCGTAATTGCCCAGGCCGACCAGATCGCGTGCCTCGGGCGGCCAGGTCCGCACGACCGCCTGCTTGCCGTCGATTGCCAGTTGCCGGTTAATTATGGCCAGCGCGCCCCAGGGGCGGTCGTGGCAGGAGGAGAAGTTGACCAGCGCCAGTTCCGTGCCCGGGATGATCCGCGCGTCGAGCACGGCGCCCGGCGAGTTCGTATTGTTACCCCAATAGACGGCGTGATTGGTGCCGTCCGGGTTGACGGTCCAGAGGCCCTGTGCGTCGCCGAAGTTGCGGTCGACGTATTCCCAACGGTCGTAGAGTACGCGGCCGTCGGGCATCAGCGCCGAGTGGCCTTCGTGCAGCGTGCCGTGCCCGATCTGCTGGATGTTGGCGCCGTCGGCATCCATCACGAAGAGGTTGCCCATGATGTGCCGGTTGCACATGCAGTACTTCGGCTCCCGGGTGGAGCTGAACATGATCCGGCCGTCGGGCAGCCAGATCGGATCGATGTCGGCCACGCCCGATCCGAAGGTGAGTTGCTTGGGCGTCCCTCCCGGCGTGACGGCCATCTCGTAAATGTGGTAATCGTCCGACTTGTCGCGCCGCATCGAGAAGAGGACTCTTCGGCCGTCGAAACTCATTTCAGGATCGCGCACAACTCCGTCGGGCAGTTCCAGCAGCGTGGTGATCTTCCCGCCGCGGCCGAAATCGATCGCCCGCAATGCCCCACCGCCCTGGAAGCTAGCCTCGTTGATCTCGCCCGTCTGGAACATCGTGGCCGTGTTGTGATGATCGCGGCGATATTGGTTCCGCACGACGAACAGTATCGGCTGGCCGCATACCAGCGGATTGGCCGTCAGCGCTTCGCGTCTGAGCAATTCCAGCCGGGCCAGCAACTCGTCTGACTTTGTCAGGTCGCCGGCCGACTTCTTCATCTCGCCGAGCAATTGGTCGAGCCGCTGAAGGTAACGCGGCCCGTTTGGATAGCGATCCTTGCCAGCCCGTTGAAAAAGACCATTGTCGGCATTTTGGGTGCCACTGCTGGCTTGTCCAGCAGTGTTTTTGCGGGGTTTGGGCTTCTCACTGCTGGACAGGCCAGCAGTGGCACCCTGTTCCAACGGGCTGTTGGCGGTTGCAGTGAGGTACTCGACGGCCCGGCGCAACGAATCGCAGTCCTTTTGGGCGGCGGCCGCGAGTTCCTGCTGCTTTCGTTCCAGAAGCTGCCGCCGCCGCGTGGCGACCCGAAGCCGGGTAGCCTCCAGATCGATACGGCCCGAGGCGCGGAAGTCGTCGAAAGTGACATGCCCCCAACCGCTCGTGTGTTTGTCGACCAGCCGCAAGAAGACGTTCTTGCCGACATACGGACCGGCATCCCACTTGATCCGCCGCATGCTCTGTGAGTTCTGGCCGGAGGCACGCAGCACTTCTTTACCGTCTTCGCTGCATAGGGCCACGTATGTAGTGGCGTGCGAGCCACCGCCGATCTGGAATGTGACGGTCGGCCGTTGGAGCGTGAAGACGGGCGATTCAATAACGCCGGTCGGGTTGTCGTCGGGGCGATTGTTGTCGGCCCGTTCCAGCGTGCTCAGGTAATAGACGCCCTGCTTATCGTACTTGGCCTTCTTGGAATGAAACTGAAACTCCCGATCACAGACCAGCTTGGGAAAGCTTCCCTCGACCACCTGCCAGCCTTGCGACTCGCCCGTCTCGAAGTCGAACACCACCCGCGACTGCTCGGCCGTCCGGCCCGTGCCGGCCATAAGCGAGACGGCAAGTAGCGCTAAGCTGATTGTGAAGCGTCGTGTGTTCATTGTCGATCCGTTGTGTTAGAGGCAATTCCATTATAGCGAGCCGGGCCGCGCGTGTCGCCCCTGACGCTAACGGTGAATTCACAAGTAGCTGAACTTGCAAGAGTTCAGATGAACCACCAGCCGCGGGCTGAATTCTTGCGAATCCAGCTACCAGGGAGGCGACGCTATTGCTTGCTGCCCGTTACCAGGAACATGGGCAGGTGGACTACGCGATGGCGGTCGCTGCAAGCGGCGTCGGCCGCCCGAATGTGGCAAAGCGATTCGCGTTCGGCTTCCGTCAAAGGCAACTCGGCCAGCAGGTCGAATCGGAGCGGCGACGGCGCTTCCAAGCGTTCCAGAAAATCGACCCGAACAGCGAAACCGGCATCGGCCAGCAACCCCGGCAGCCGGCGGCCGATCCGAGGCTCGGCGCCGGCACGTTCCAGGGCGGCCAGCCAGATCGGCCGGGTGGCGATCTCGGCCGGATGTTCGATCATCGCCGCGTAGTCGGGCTCGCAGGCGATCAATCGGCCGCCTGCCCGCAATACTCGGTGGATCTCCTTGACCACGCCGGCCGCGTCCATCCACATCAGCGCGAACTGGCAGAAGACCAGATCGAAGCGATCGTCGGCCAACGGCAGTCGGGCGGCGTCGGCACGGAGGCAAGCGGCGTCGCCGAACGGGCGGCTGTCGGAGAACACCGCCCGATTGCGGTCCAGGGCGACGGTCAATCCGCCGCAGCGTCGGGCCAGTTCACCCGACACGGCGCCGAAGCCGCAAGCCAAATCCAACACGCGGCGTCGGCCGGCGATCCGCTCGCGGCGCAACAACCGTCCCCGTGCCGGGGCGAGCCAATCGGCCTGCCGTTCGGCCAGTTCGCGCGAGGGAAGATCGAAGTCGGGCATGTGCATTCTTCGACAGTTTGGTAGCCGAGCGTGGTAAAGAAACCTACCATCGGTAGCGCAACCAATCTGGCAGAAGTCGTGGCGCGCGTCAAGAATGGGCTCGTCAAGAATGGAGGCGGTAACGTCCGCCGCTTGACAATGGCCTCGCGAATGTCCATGATTGACGGGCTGCCCGCGGTTGCCTACGGCCCGCCCAAAACACACTTGATACCGACACCCGGGAGCGAACGATGCCGGTCGACCCGCAGGTCCGGAGGTTCTTGGACCAATTGGAGGCACTGAACCCAGCGCCCTTCGAGAAGCTGACGCCGCAAGAGGCACGCGCCGCGGTCGTGGCCGACGCGGACGCCTTGGGCACTCCGGAGCCGGTCGACCACGTGGAGGACCGCACGGTTCCCGGCCCCGACGGCCCGATCCCGATCCGCATCTATCGCCCCAACGCAATCGGGCCGATGCCCGTGTTGGTCTACTTCCACGGCGGCGGTTGGGTGATCGGCGACATCGAAACGCACGACGGGATTTGCGCGACGATGGCCAACGCGGCCGGCTGCCTGGTCGTCTCGGTGGGTTACCGGCTGGCGCCGGAGCACAAGTATCCGGCGGCCGCCGACGACTCCTACGCGGCAACCGCCTGGGTGGCTGAAAACGCGGAATCGATCGGCGGCGACCCCAAGCGAATCGCGGTCGGCGGCGACAGTGCCGGGGGCAATCTGGCCGCCGTGGTCGCGCTGATGGCGCGCGATCGGGCGTCGTTCCGCCTCAACCTTCAGGTGCTCGTCTACCCGATTACCGACTACAATCTCGACACGCCCTCCTACAAGAAAAACGCCGAGGGCTATCTGCTGACCCGAAGCACGATGAAATGGTTCTGGGACCACTACCTGGCGGCCGACGAGGACGGTTTCGAGCCGTATGCCTCGCCGCTTCGCGCGACGGAGTTCGGCAATCTGCCGCCGGCGCTGGTGATAACGGCAGAGTACGATCCATTGCGCGACGATGGCGAGTCGTACGCCGCCCGGCTCCGCGAGGCGGGCGTGCCGGTGACGCTTACCCGATACGACGGGATGATCCACGCCTTCTTTCGCCGCACCGAGCAGTTTGACAAAGCCCGGGCCGCGGTGGCGGAAGTGGTCGAGGCGATAAAGAGGGGCTAGGGGCGAGCGAAGGACAGATGCCCGGTTCTGTAATTTGAATATCGAATATCGAACAAGGAATGTCGAAGGAAGAACTAACGGAGAAGTTGCCATCTTTCACTTCTTACTTCGACATTCCTTGTTCGATATTCTTCGGTTCCTTACGGTTACGCCATGTCAAAACCAAAACAGACCGAGCCGCCGGAGTTCGATATCCTGGGGTTCGGGGCGGTGGCTGTCGACGACTTAATCTATGTCGACCAGTACCCGGCGGCCGAACAGAAGGTGCGAGTGCGGCATCGGCTGCGGCAGTGCGGCGGGCTGACGGGCACGGCCCTGGTTGCGGCCGCCCGGCTCGGCTCGAACTGTGCCTACGTGGGCATGCTGGGTAACGACGAGTTGTCGCTGACCGTAGCCGACAACTTCGCCGAGGAGGGGATCGACCTGGCACATTGCGTCCGCCGCAACGACGCCCGGCCCGCCCATTCGACGATCATCGTCGACGAAAACCGCCAGACGCGAACGATCTTCGCCAGTCTCGACGGCCCGATCGGTGCCCATCCCAGCGAGCCGGACGAGTCGCTGATCCGCTCGGCCGGCGTGCTGTTGATCGATCATCACGGTCTGAAAGGTACGCTTCGCGCGGTCAAGATCGGCCGCGAGGCCGGGGTGCCCGTGGTCTCGGATATCGAGCGGATCCCCGAGCCGTCGTGGGAAGCGATACTGGATCTGGTCGGCCATCTGATTCTTTCCGAGCGATTCGCCAGGGAGCTGACCGGCGAGGAGAATCCGGCCGTTGCCGCCAAGAGTTTGTGGCGTCACGATCGCGAAGCGGTAGTGGTAACCTGCGGCGACCGGGGCTGTTGGTATCTCGACGCTTCGACCGACTGCGACGCCCACCACTGCCCGGCCTTCTCGATCGACGTGGTCGACACGACCGGCTGCGGCGACGTTTTCCATGGCGCTTACGCGGCCGCCTTGGCCGAAGGCCTGGATCTGCCCGACCGGGTCGTTCTCGCCTCGGCAACCGCCGCCCTAAAAGCCACCAAGCGCGGCGGCCAAGCCGGCATCCCAACCCGGCGGGCCGTCGAGCAGTTCTTGGCGGAGCGGGGCGAGGCGCGATAGGGCATGTCGTGTTTTGGTCGACCGGATGGATTCACAATTGGTGGCCTCGTCACTCCGCGGCATTCACGGGCGGTTCGGGAGGTAGAAGCCTTGCACCATGAACCACGGCAAGCACGCGTATTGCATCGGGTCCCAACAGAAAGATGATGCGGTAGGCGCCTTCGATAACCTCTCGGATCTCCGGGTCCTGGTACTCCGGCACCATTTGCGCCGACTGGGGGAACGCTGCAATTTGACGTGATCGTGACGTAATCCGATCGACCATACGGCGCGCATAGCGAGTGGAATCCTGCGCGATATGCTCGTAGATGGAAGTCAAGTGGCCAATTGCGTTGTTCGTCCAAACGACTTTCATTCCGCCAATCCGAACTGCCGTCGAACTTCGGATATGTCAACCACGCGCCCCTCTTCCGCATCACGCAATCCTCGGTCAACGGCTTGCCGCACGTATACCCGATACATCACGTCATCCCACGTTGCATCGTCGGGCAAACCGTCAATCAAACGACGGGCTGCATCCTTGACGTCACCGGTACTTGCTTCTGCCATTAGATTGTCACTTCCTTTCCACCCACCGATCAGTGTAGTGGATCAAGTTCAGCTTCCGGCCGGCCCACGGACTCTTTACCGTATCATACCACGTTTGCTACGCAAGAGGGACGAGGGATCAGGGGCGAGGGGCGAGCGAAGATCGTCCGCCGGCCCTTTTTCTTGCCTATCATCCCTCGCCCCTCGCTTGACATCGCTTTGCCACATCGTTACAATACCGGAAGGCAAGGGAGTGGTGGATTAGCATGGGAGGTGACTCCGATGAGAGCAGTCATTATCGCGGCCGCGGTCGTGCTGGTCGGCGCGGCGACGGCGGCCGCTCAGCAGGCGACTGTTACCACGCCGTTTCATTCGGTGGGCGATTCGTTTCACGAGAACATCGGCACCAACTGGGGACTGAGCGGGAAGAATTGGAACTTCTCCTTCGGCGCGCCCGGCATGGCGCCGGCTCCCTTCGGCGGCGCCGACCCGACTGCCGGCGCTAACCTGGGCGTTGCGCGAGTCGGTCGCGACGTTAGCGGGCATTTCAACCTGCACGCCTCGCAGGGAAGCCAGCGGAGTCACACCAGCCAGTCGCCCAGCGTGACCAACATGAACGGCATGCCGGGTTACTTCCACGACACGTCGCTCAGCCCGTTCGTTATCGGCCACGTGCCGGTGGTGGGCGGCTATCCGGTGGTCGGCTACGTCAACCCGGCTCGGCCACCCATGATGCGAGCCAACCCGGCCTATTCCAGCCCGGTCGCACGCGCGATTGCCAACTATCGGGCAGGTCGACCGCTGAGCGGGCGTGAAGAAGACGAGCGTCCCGAGCCGGACGGTCGGGCGCGCCACGTACCCGATCCGGCCAAGCCCGTCGCCCCG
>CAZDHN010000035.1:2915-18245 GCA_964505115.1 uncultured Planctomycetaceae bacterium | reverse complement strand
CGGCCGACCGAGACCGTGCGTGTTGACATCGAGCGATTGGACGAGTTGATGAACCTTGCCGGCGAGTTGGTCATCAACAAAGCGCAGTTCTCGCAAATCGGCGAGAAGCTGAAGGTCACGCTCGGCGGCAAGCAGTCGGTCCAGGCCCTGCACCGGGCATTGATGGAATTGGACAAGATGTCCAACGGCGACGATCCGCGCATCGACGGTAGTCATCTCCAGTCGCAAGTGCAGAACTTCCACGGCCAGGCACGCCGAATCCGCAACGAGCTGGAAAACGTTCGCAAAGACGTGCAAGCCGTCAGCCAGGCACGCAACTCGGTCAAGGACCTTCTGGAAACCATTCACCAGTTTGATCGGGTCAGTAACGGAATTCAGCAGGCCGTGATGGATACCCGCATGGTGCCGATCGGCCCGCTGTTTAGTCGATTCAACCGCGTGGTGCGTGATATCGCCCGGGAAAAGAGCAAGGACATCCGGCTAGATATCCACGGCGAGAAGACGGAGTTGGACAAGCGAATGATCGACGAGTTGTCCGATCCCCTGATCCACATGGTCCGCAATTCGGCCGACCACGGCATCGAGTCACCCGACGCTCGCGAGGCGGCCGGGAAGCCGCGCGGGGGAACTGTCACCTTGGAGGCGTTCCATCGCGGCAACAGCATCGTGATCCGGGTCAGCGACGACGGCAAGGGGCTCGACACGGACCGCATCATCCGCAAGTGCCTGGAGAAGGGCCTGCTCAGCGAGGCCGACGCCGAGAAAATGACCCCCTCCCAAATCCACCAGATGATCTGGGCGCCGGGAATGAGCACGGCGGAGAAGATCACGGGTGTTTCCGGGCGCGGGATGGGAATGGATATCGTCAAGTCGAAGATCGAGGGCCTCAACGGCGTCGTCGACATCGAGAGCGCCCCCGGCCGCGGCACCATCATGACCATGAAGCTCCCCGTGACCTTGGCGATTCTGCCTAGCCTGATGGTGGACATCGGCGGAGATGTCTTCGCCATGCCGCTGGAAGCCGTGACGGAAATCGCCAGCGTCGGCCAAGACAGCCTGAACACGGTGCATGGGCAGCCAATGGCGACGGTGCGCGGACGCGTGATCTCGCTGGTGAAGCTCGCCGACATGCTCAGCTTCCATCGCGGCGGCCGTGGTGTCGAGGCCCTCCAATCCCAGGAAACCACCCTGGTAATCGTCGGCGAAACCGGGCGGGAAGTCGGGCTGGCCGTCGACCGCGTTATCGGCGAAGAAGACGTGGTCATCAAGTCGATCGCCGAGAACTACAAGAACGTGCCGGGAATCGCGGGCGCGAGCATTCTCGGGGACGGGCGGATTTCGCTAATCCTCGATATCCCGGCCTTGATCGAACTGGTCGCCAAGAACAACGTCAGTGTAACCTGTTGAGGAAAGGAACCATGACTGAACTCCACGACAACACCGACAGGGCACTCGGTGTCCTGCACGAACTCTTCGCGTCGGCCACGCATGATGCGTCGGCGGCCATGTGCCGCTGGACCGACGGGCTGATAACCGTCACGCTCGACGAAGTCCGGCAGATCCCCCTGGAAGAGGCCAGCTTCGCCCTGGATATCGGCGACGAGCTCTTGACCATGGTGGTTCTGACCCTCCAGGGAGAAGTGGGGGGGAACCTGATCCTCGTGTTCGACGAACGGGGCGGGCGGCAACTGGCGGCGTCGCTGTTGGGCCGCCAAGCGGGGACCGAACCCGAATGGAGCGATCTCGAAAAGTCGGCCTTGACCGAAACGGGTAACATCCTCGGTTGCGCCTACGTCAACGCGCTTTCTCGACTGATCGGATCCGACCTGACGCCCTCGGCGCCCTACTTCATTCAGGATTTCGGCGCCAGCGTTCTCCAACAGGCGCTGATGACACAAGCACTATGTAGCGACACCCTGTTGCTTTGTGAGATCGGGTTCCAACGGGAAGGCGAAGAACTCGACTGGCGGGTTGTCTTCGTGCCCACGCAGGGGATGCAGGACGCCATGCAGCGCTCCCTCCATGCGGCACCGTAGGAAGTAAGCGAACTCCACACACTTGGGATACGACACGATGGCCACTATAGCAACGAGCAATATTGCAAGGGAAACGCTGGTCGGCATGGGACAGATTGCCGCCGGGCGCGCACCCGAACGGATGAAATCCGTTCTCGGTTCGTGTATCGGCCTGGCGATCTACCACCCCAGGCTGAAGACGGGAGCCATGGCGCACATTGTGCTGCCCGACTCGGCCGGGCGAGACGCGTCACCGGGCAAGTTCGCCGACACGGCCGTTCCGGAAATGATCACACTGCTGAAGAAGTTGGGCGCGCCGGCCCATGGTCTGACGGCTAAGTTTGCCGGAGGCGCCAATATGTTCGCCGGCTCCGGCCCACTGCAAATCGGCGATGCCAACGCACGGGCGGTTACGCTGGCGTTGAAAAGCCTCGGCATCCGGGCCGCCGGACAAGACATCGGCGGCACCAAGGGCCGCCGTGTCGTCTTCGACTGCACCAACGGAGAAATGACCGTCGAGTGTGCCGGCCAACCGGCACGGACAATATAGCGCCCACCACAACAGAACACCGAACAGCGGTTTTCGAACCGGAGACCCGAACGATGACAAAAACACTACTCGTCACTGACGACGCCCTGATTATCCGGCAAATCATCAAGGACATGGCCACCAACGCCGGTTGGGAGGTCGTGGGTGAAGCCGCCAACGGCCAGGAGGCAATTGATCGCTATCGCGAACTGCGCCCCGACGCCGTCACCCTGGATCTGGTGATGCCCGACCACGACGGACTGCACGCCTTGCACGGCATTATGGAATTCGACCCCGAAGCCAAAGTGCTCGTGGTCAGCGCCCTGGAGCAACGGGGCGTGCTGAAGAATGCTTTCAAGGCCGGCGCCGCTGATTTCGTCGCCAAGCCGTTCGACAAACAGAACCTGCAAGCCACCCTGGATCAGTTGCTTCCAGAAGGCAGCTCGTGAGAGGCATGGCCGGTGGGAAGACAGCGATGAGCATTCGACTTCCGGTCATGAAAATCATTACTTGACAAACGGAGCTATTATGAAGGCCGAATACATCAACCCGTTCCTCACGTCGACAATCTCGGCGTTTGAAACCATGTTGGGATGCACCCTCACCCGGGGAACCCCGTATATCAAGAACGGCTCCCAGCCGGAACACGAGGTGAGCGGCGTGATTGGTCTTTCCGGACAAGCGAAGGGAACAGTCGTGCTGGGGCTGGGCCGCGAGGCGGCCATAAGCGCGGCCGAGGCTCTGCTACAGGAACGACCGCCCGAAATTAACGGCGACGTGACCGACGCCGTGGGCGAACTGGCTAACATCATTGCCGGCAGCGCCAAAGCGAAGCTGGAACACCTGCAACTGAGCGTCAGCCTGCCCACGGTCATCACCGGGAAAGGTCATTGTGTCGAGTTCCCGCGGCAGGTGACGCCCATCTGCATTCCTTTCGAGTCCGCCTGGGGACCGGTTACCGTCGAGGTCGGACTCACCGCACAACTTACATAGGAAGCTGAAAAGGGGGGACAATATGTTCAAGGCCAAGAGTATCATGACGACCCATGTCGTCGCCGTCGGCGTGGACGATACCATCGACCATGCAATCCAGTTGATGATCAAGCACCGGATCAGCGGCCTGCCGGTTGTCGACCAGCAGGGCACCCCCCTTGGGATCGTCTCCGAGTTCGATCTCCTGGAGTTGATCTGCGAAGGGCACACCGAAAAGGACAGCGTCTCCCACTTCATGTCCTCGGAATTGTTCGGCGTGGCCGAGGAAGACAGTTGGGTCCACGTCGCCGACATGTTTCGCGAAAAACACGTGCGCCGCTTGCCCGTCCTGCGCGACGGCAAGCTCGTGGGTATCGTCACGCGCCACGATCTGGTACACGCGATCCGAGATGCCCGCCAACAACTCCGTGCGAAGCTCGCGCAACGAGTCTGCCGGGCCGCCGGGCACGCGGACGCCTAGAACGTGCCAGCCGTCGTGCCCCACGGAGTCAACACCTGAAAGGTTGTCGTGGTGAACTACAATCGCACGATTCTACACGGCGGCGGTGGAACGGGATTCGTGCATGCCGTTCTGCTGGTACTGCTCGTGGGCATCTTTCTGCCGGTGGCGGGAAGTGTTGTGTCCGAGACCCTGGCGCCCGAGTGGCAATGGGATCAGGTATCGTTCCATGCAGTTGTCGAGGCCGTCGGCGGACTCTTCGCGCTGGCGCTGGCGGCGATCCTGCTGGCATCGCGGAAACACGAGGGCAACCTGTATCATCTCTGGATGGCCGCTGCCCTGGTCGGCATGGGTATTCTCGATATGGCCCATGCGGCCGTTACGCCTGGCGAAACGTTTGTCTGGCTTCACGGCATGGCGACATGCGTGGGCGGCGTTCTCTTCGCCCTGGTTTGGCTGCCCGGACGGATCGCTGACTCGCCGCCCTGCCGCTTGGTGCTCCCGCTGACAATCGCCGCGGTGCTCACGGTCTGCGCCTGCTCACTCGGCTTCCCGGGCATGATACCCGCCATGGTCGAGCGGGGAGCCTTCACCGCGACGGCGCGGGGGCTGAACATACTCGGCGGCCTCGGATTCCTGGTCGCTGCCGGCTGGTTTCTCAATCACTATCGGGTCGCCGGGAGATGGGACAACTGCCTGTTTGCCTGCCTGTGCTGCCTTCTTGGAGCGGCCGGTGTCCTCTTTGAACTTTCTTCCCTGTGGGACGCGGCCTGGTGGTGGTGGCACTTGCTGCGTCTGGTAGCGTACGCTCTTGCGATTGCGTATTCCGCCATCGTATATCAGCGCGAACTCGCCGAGCGCAAGCGGGCGGAGCAGCGCTACCGGGTCCTCTTCGAGAGTTTTCGGGACGCCATCATGACCTTGGCGCCGCCCTCCTGGCGGTTCACCTCGGGCAACCCGGCGACCGTGACCTTGTTCGGAACAAGAGACGAGACCGAGTTCACTTCGCTGGGGCCCTGGGAGTTGTCTCCCGAGATGCAGCCGGACGGTCGCCCATCGGCCGAGAAGGCCAAGGAGATGATAGAGACGGCCATGAGGGAAGGCTCGCACCTCTTTGAATGGACCCACAAGCGGCTGGACGGCAGAGAATTTCCGGCCACCGTGTTGCTGGCAAGGATGGTGCTCGATGGCCAGGCGCTGCTGCAAGGCACGGTCCGCGACATCACCGTACAGAAGCGGGCCGAAGAGTCGCTACTGGAGAGCGATCGCCGCTTCATGGACGTACTGCACACGTCCGGCGACGCCATTCTGCTGATCGACGGCGAGACATTCGTCGACTGCAATGAAGCGACCGCTCGGATGCTCGGATACCCCAACAGGGAAGAGTTCCTGATGACTCATCCCTCGGAGCTTTCGCCACCGACTCAAGCCGATGGGCGAAATTCCTTTGAAAAAGCAAATGCCATGATCGAGGCTGCTTGTGAAAAGGGGTTCCATCGCTTCGAATGGACACACCGAAAGGCGGATGGCGAGGACTTCCCCGTGGAGGTCTCGCTCACTCCCATTCCATATAAAGGCAAAACAATACTCCATTGCCTCTGGCGCGATCTCACCCAGTACAAAGAGGCCGAAGAGGAACACGAACGCTCGCGGCGGATGCTCCAGAAGATACTGGAATCCATGCCGGTAGGCGTGGCGATCATCGGCAAGGACAAGGTTGTCCGCCGAGTGAACTCGACGGCCTTGGCCTTGATGGGATACGACTCGGAGGATCAGATTGTCGGCCGCAAGTGCCACCACACGCTTTGCCCGGCCCAAGAAGGCAAGTGCCCCATACTGGACTTGGGCAATGAGGTCGACAACTCGGAGAAGGTGTTGATTACCAAGGACGGGGAGGAGGTCCCGATCCAGAAGTCGGTCGTCCCCATCACACTCGACGGCGAGGATGTGTTGTTGGAAACGTTCGTGGATATCACCGCGCGCATACAGGCCGAAGAAGCGTTGAAAGCCAACGAAAGGAAACTCCGCACGATTACCGATTCGGCGTTGGATGCGGTTATCATGATAGATCCGGCCGGGAACATCGCACACTGGAATTCCGCGGCGGAAACGATATTTGGCTACTCTTCCGAGGAGATGCTCGGACAGCCGGCCCACCAGATATTGCCGCCCTCGCGATACCGCGAAGCCGCATCGCGGGGCTTCTCGCGGTTTGCCTCGTCGGGACAAGGAGCGGCGATTGGAAAAACACTCGAATTGGCGGCCCTGCGCAAGGACGGCACGGAATTCCCGATCGAGATATCGGTGAACTCTATCAAGCAGGACGGTGGCTGGTGGGCGGTGGCCGTGCTGCGGGACATCACCGAACGGAAACGGGCGGAGGAGCAGATCCGAGACTATGCCGCCTCGCTAGAGAACAACAATCTAGCACTTGAAGAACTCCATGAAGCGGCCGCGGAGGCCAACCGGACCAAGAGCGAGTTCCTGGCCAACATGAGCCACGAGATCCGCACGCCCATGACGGCCATCCTGGGATTCACCGACGTCCTTCTCGGCGAGGACGGCTTGGACCGCGCGCCTCCCGAGCGCGTCCAAGCTCTCCAAACGATCCAGCGCAACGGGCAGTACCTCCTGCAATTGATCAATGGCATTCTGGATCTGTCGAAGATCGAGGCCGGCAAGCTCGAAGTCGAACGGATCATCTGCTCGCCCGTCACGGTCCTGGCCGACGTGGCCTCGCTGATGCGGATGCGTGCCCAGGCGAAGAACGTTCCTTTGGAAATCGAGTACGCCGGGGCGATCCCCGAACAAATCCAAAGTGACCCGACCCGACTACGGCAAATCCTTATCAATCTGGTCGGCAACGCCGTCAAGTTCACCGAAACGGGAAGCATTCGGCTGGTTGCACGATTTGTGCCAGAAACCACGAGACCGCCCTGCCTGCAATTCGACGTGATCGATACGGGCATCGGAATGACCCGGGAGCAGCTTGCCAGGCTTTTCCAGCCGTTCACGCAAGCCGATTCGTCCACCACGCGGAAGTTTGGTGGAACCGGCCTGGGGTTGACCATCAGCAAGCGGCTGGCCAAGATTCTCGGCGGAGAAATCTCGGTCATCAGCACACCGGGAAAGGGCAGTACATTCAGCGTAACGGTCCAGACAGGACCACTCGAGGGCGTGCGGATGCTCGATAGCCCCGCAGAAGCCGCGGCCGAGACCAAATGCATGGCAAAGGCGTCCGCCACGTCCGAGATCACACTCAACTGCCGGCTCCTGCTGGCCGAGGATGGGCCGGACAACCAACGGCTGATTGCCTTCATCCTGAACAAAGCCGGGGCCGATGTCACCGTGGTTGAGAACGGACAAATCGCTCACGACGAGGCCCTGGCCGCCCGCGCGGCGGGCAACCCGTTCGACGTCATCCTGATGGACATGCAGATGCCAGTGATGGACGGTTACACGGCCACCGCGCGGCTCCGCGAGGCCGCCTACGCGGGTCCGATCATCGCCCTGACCGCTCACGCCATGGAAGGCGCGGAAAACGACTGCCTCGCCGCCGGCTGCGACGACTACGCCGCCAAGCCGATCGACCGGGCCAGGCTGCTCGCTACGATCGCCGGTTACTTGAAGACTCCGGCCGAGGCCAGGGAACTCACCCTAACAGAGCGTACGAAGCAGGGAGTACGTGATGAAGCCTGACGACGCTTTACGCCGCCCGGTGTTGACCGCCGGACTTGACTGGTTCCTCCCTCCCCGTGTCCGCGGCGGCGATCCAGAACTGCTCCGCCCTGCCCGACTGGTGGTGGCGTTCGGCTGGACCCTCATCGCGCTGGCCATCATCTACGCTGCCGTGCTCTTCTTGATGAACAGCCCGATTGGCGCCGCTGCGCTCGTAATGGGGGTCGGTGTGGCCGTCGCCAGTCTGTGCGTCATGTGTTGGACCGGATCATGCTTTGCCGCGGGCAATTTGCTCACCGCGGCCCTCTTCGGCGCGCTGACTGTCCTGGCATGTCGCCTGGGGGGGCACGGCTCCCTTGCGCTCCCTTGGTACACGGCGGTGCCCGTCGTGGCCCTGAGTGCGGCGGGCCGGCGTTCGGCCATCTTCTGGCTTGCCGTCACGGTGGCGGCGCTTGTCGCGTTCTATGCGCTCGGCTACGCCGGCTACTCCTTCCCAAACGATCTGACTCCTCATCGCTACAGGCTGCTCTGTCTGCTGATCTGGATAGGCCTGATCGTGTTGGTGCTCACTCTCGCCTTTTTGCGCCAGTCGGCCAAGGACCAGATGCTGCATCAGCTTCGGGAGAGCGAGGAACGATTTCGCCGGTTCGCCGTGGCCTCGGGTTATGGCTTCGCGATGGGCGAGCTCACCGGGCAGTTGATTTTCGCCAACGCCGCCACTCTCCAGATTCTCGAGGAGGAATCTGAAGAGGTCTTTAGCACCAAGACATTCTACCAATACTACATCCCGGAGGATGCCGAACGCCTGAAACAAGAGATCCTGCCGATCGTTCTGGAGAAAGGCCATTGGGTGGGAGAAGTCCCGCTCTTGTCCGCAAAAGGCAATCTGATCGCTACCGAGCAGAACATCTTCCTCATCCGCGATGAACAGGGGGCGCCTCGGATGGTCGGTAATATTATCACCGACATCACCAATCGCAAGAAGGAAGAACAATACTTGGAGGAGTATACCGTCGCCCTGGAAGGCCAGAAGGCCGCCTTGGAAGAACTCTATGGTGGCGCGGAAGCTGCCAGCCGGGCAAAAAGTGAATTCCTGGCCAATATGAGCCACGAAATCCGAACGCCCCTGACCGCCGTCCTCGGGTTCACCGACGTGATCCTCGAAGCCAGCCAGGAGCCTCAGGTGCAAGATGCGGCAACGACAATCCAACGCAACGGGCGGCACTTGCTAGGCATCATCACCGACATCCTCGATCTGTCCAAAGTCGAGGCCGGCAAGCTACACATGGACCTCGAGCGATGCCATCCCTGTCAGGTGCTCACCGATGTTGTTTCGCTGATGCGCGTACAGACCGAGGGCAAAGGCCTCTCGGTGAGCGTCTTCTACCGCGGCCCGATTCCCGAGATGATCGAGACCGACGCGGCACGTCTGCGGCAGATACTACTCAATCTGGTCGGTAACGCCGTCAAGTTCACCGAACTCGGCGGCATCGAACTACGCGTACAGTTAGCCAACAACCCGGATCACAAGCCGCGGTTGCGCTTCGACGTGGTGGACACGGGCATCGGAATGACCGAGGAACAGAGGGCTCAACTCTTCCGGCCGTTTCACCAAGTCGATACGTCCGCCAGCCGCCGCTTTGGCGGAACCGGCCTGGGCCTGGCCATCAGCAAGCGCCTGGCGGAGATGCTCGGCGGCAACCTGACCGTCGAGAGTACGCCGGGCCGAGGCAGCACCTTCTCGCTGGTCATCGCCACCGGGCCGTTGGACGGCGTCCCCATGTCCAGCCCAACGGAGGAAGCCGCGGCAAATTCGCCCCAGGAAGAACAGCCACCGTCGCAACCGACGAGGACGAAACTCACCGGCCGGATCCTCCTCGCCGAAGACGGCCCGGATAACCAGCGGCTGATCTCGTTTCTCTTGAAGAAAGCGGGCGCGGAAGTGGTGCTGGCCGCAAACGGACAGGAGGCCCTGGAAAAGGCTCTGGCGTCTTCGCCCGGCCACGGGCGACGCTACTCGGACGAACACGAGCCGATCGACCTTGTGCTGATGGACATACAAATGCCCGTCATGGATGGCCTGGAGGCGACACGCCTGCTGCGCGAGGCCGGCTACGACCGCCCCATCCTCGCGCTAACCGCCCATGCCATGAAGCACGACGTCTGGCAATGCCTGGACGCCGGCTGCGATGCACATCTGGCCAAACCGATCGAACGCGAGAAGTTTATTATTACGGTGGCAGGCTTTCTCGAGACGGGTCGGACCGGTGCAACCAGCCGCTCCCCTGGAAGTGATCGCGAGACACAACCGGAAGACGACGCCACCCATGCGGAAGAAGACTGTTAATTGCTCTACACATCCCGTTTACCGGAACGTTTGGAGAAGACTCTTGACTCGAAAACTGAACTATCAAACCAAGTTACTGCTGGTCGACGACGACCCCGGCATGGTGCGCTTGTTGGCGAAGATCATCGAAAGATCATTCGGTGACCGCATGACATTGCACTCGCTTACCGACCCAAAGGAGGCGCGTCACTGGATCGAGGAGCACGTGGTCGACATCCTGGTGACCGACCTGGAGATGCCCGGCGTCAATGGCCTGGAACTGCTCCGCTGTGCCAAGCGGAGGAATCCGTGTACCCAAGTGCTGTTTCTGACCGGACACTCGACAGTCGACGCTCTCACCGACGCGCTGGAGCTGGGAGCCACCGACTACCTGCTGAAACCGCTGGACCAGACAGAATTGATCGAACTGGTCGGAGACGCGGAAAAGCGACTGCGCCGCTGGCGAGAAGCCCTGGCCGCCACCTTGAACGCCAGAAACAAGCGACAAGCCGTACCGGCAGGTTAGCCCGTACAATCCAGTTACCCTGAACGGAAACAAGGTGATTCGCGGTTGGCTTGGCAACCCCGGCCGTATACACTGTACTGCGTAAGGATCGTTGGGCCTCTGATCGAGTCTAGCGACCAATGGAATCAGGTTGCGAGAAGATCATGGGCCGTCCACACCCCGTGCTTGTCGAGCTTTGCATAATCAATGCGCGGTTCAAGTCCTTGGCCGGTATCGACGAGGCGAACTTCGATGTTCAGTCAAAATGAGCCCGCGTTTAATTAGAATGAGCGCGCATGCGATCAAGATGAGCCCACATGCAATCGATCTACCTCGACCATAACGCTACCACGCCCCCCCGTCCGGAAGTGATTGAGGTGATGGCCCGGCTTCAGGCGGCCGGGCACGGCAACCCGGCCAGCGGGCATCGGCCGGGTCAAAAAGCTCACCGGCTCCTGGAAGAAGCCCGGCACGGCATGGCCCAAGTCCTTGGTGCCAATCTGGAGGGCACCAGCCCGGATCGGCTGATATTAACCAGTGGGGGGACCGAGGCCAACAACCTGGCCGTGCTGGGACTGGCATGCGGCAGCCGCAAGATTATCGACCCTTGCATAGCCAATGATCCAGGGCGAAGCCCGGTTCCCCGGCGGAACCCCCTTGACCGGCGCATTGACTATGCAAAGATCAATAAGTCGCCGCAGTTGGTAATCTCGGCTATCGAGCATGCCAGCATAATCGGACCGGCCGAACACCTGATGGAGGAACACGGCTGGCGACTAGATACGCTTGGCGTATCAACCGACGGTGTGATTTGTGCTGACCGGCTCCAGTCGCTCCTATCGGATCGGACCGGCCTGGTCAGTATGACGGCGGCCAACCACGAGATTGGCACGATCCAACCCATCGACCGCTTGGCCGAGACATGCAACGCCGCCGGCGTTCCGCTGCACACCGACGCAGTCCAAATGGTTGGCAGACAGCCGGTTGATTTCCGCCGGCTGGGCGTGGCCGCCCTGAGCCTTGCCGCCCACAAATTTCACGGCCCGCTCGGAATCGGAGCGTTGCTGCTACGTCACGGTGTTCCGCTGGAACCGATCCTCTTCGGCGGCCATCAGCAGGATGGCCTGCGGCCGGGTACCGAATCGGTTGTCCTGGCGGTAGGTATGTGGACCGCGCTACGCCTCTGGCAAGAAGAGCAAACCGAGCTGATCAGCCAGTTAACGGCGTTGCGCGATCGGTTCGAGAGCGGTCTGTTGGCTGCTTGGCCAGGGCTAATCCCCCATGGCGACTGTGCTGCCAGGCTCCCCCAAACCTCCAATATTGCCTTTCCTGACTTTGACGGCCAACAATTGTTCCTTGCCCTGGACGCGGCTGGAGTGACTTGTTCGCTGGGAGCCGCCTGTACGAGTGGAGCGGCAGAGGTGTCGCCCACGTTATTAGCGTTGGGAATACCCAATTCGCTGGCCCGAAGTTCGCTCCGTTTCAGCCTGGGACGTTCGACTACGGAGGCCGAAATCGACGAGGCCGTCGCCCGAATCGTCCGCGTGTGCAGCGAATTGGGCAGCCGTTAGGGCTCCTACGACCAAGATTGGCAGTTGGCACCGTATTATGGGATCGTAGCTGCAATAGCCGCCAGCGGAAGCTGGCGGTTGCTTGACATGGTATTCTGGTTCCTCATCGAACGGCGCGAGCGATCCGCAAAGCAACCGCCAGCTTCCGCTGGCGGCTACGGTCGAATCACTTCTCGTGGCTTCGAGCGATGCTCTTACCCATGCGAGGGGAGTTCGAGGAAAGCGGTCGTCCCGCACCCGGAAAAAACTGCCATCTCCACCTCGCAATACACGGCTACAATCGGTAGAATACGGATGTGGAAAACCGCGCTGGTTTGGCCCTGTTTCGCTTCCTAATGCTGGACGGATCCCACTTGGTCGATGCTGTTGTCAGTATACCCCTTCCGGGTCAGCCTGTTGCCGCAACGAATGGTGCCGACCGTGGTTCCCATGCGACGGACGTTCCACGCCGGTTTCTCGCCGGACCGGAGAATGCTTTGGCGGAGACGGCCATCCGGGCGGTGCTGGCCAAGACACACCCGGCTTACAACCCGGTTGTGTTTTTTGGTCCCTCGGGGACGGGAAAATCGCATCTAGCGCGGGGGCTGGCCGACTCGTACGACGACAACCGCCGTCGCCGGGCCGTGGTATATACGATGGCGGTAGATTTCGCCCGCGAGTTCCTCGACGCCGTGGAAACGCAGGCCACCGACGAATTTCGCGACCGCTACCGGAAAGCGTCGCTTGTGGTAGTGGAAGATGTGGACTACTTGGCCGACAAGGAGGCGGCCCAACACGAACTGCTCCATACACTCGACGACCGACTGGCAACCGGTCGCCGCACGGTGCTTACCAGCCGTGTTGCGCCGGGACGGCTGCGGGAGATGCTTACCGGGCTGCGCGCCCGACTGACGGCCGGTTTGACCGTGCCGTTGGTTCCGCCACGGCGCGAGGCCCGTTTGGCCATACTCCGGGAACTGGCTGCGTCGCGCGGTTTGGACTTGTCGGCCGACGTGCTGCGCATCTTGGCCGACGGGTCGACCGGCACCGTGCCCGAGTTAGTGGGCACTCTAACCGAATTGCAGATGTGGGAGCAGAGGGAAGCCACGATGCTCGACACGGCAACCGTGCGCCGCTACTTGGCGCGGCGCAACGGTGCCAGCCAACCGGCTTTGACGCGTATTGCCTTATTGACGGCTCGATCATTTTCCCTGAAAGTGGCCGACTTACGCAGCGCATCGCGACGTCGGGCCGTTGTTACGGCTCGCGACGTGGCCATGTACCTGGCACGACAATTGACACAAAGCAGCCTACACCAGATCGGACGCTACTTTGGCGGCCGCGATCATACGACCGTACTACATGGTTGCCGGCAAATGGAGCGGCGACTGAAGACCGAGCCGGCCATCCAACAGACGGTCGAGCAATTACGTGGCAGGCTATACCACGCACGGCCATGAACCGCGCTTTTGACGTCATTACATAATAAGGCGGAACCTCAATTTGTGACCGCGTTGAGTATATAAGGAGCTA
Organism: uncultured Planctomycetaceae bacterium; assembly: GCA_964505115.1. Taxonomy (GTDB): domain Bacteria; phylum Planctomycetota; class Planctomycetia; order Pirellulales; family Thermoguttaceae; genus CAZDHN01. The sequence continues at coordinate 4,677 of CAZDHN010000035.1, read as the reverse complement.
TCTGGAAAACTTGTTAGTGCGTGGTTGATAAGCCGTCGATGGTTGGCCGGTTATCGACAGGGACACCGGAGCGTCGGCAAAACGGCTCTCCCATAAACAATGGAACTACACAAAACAAACACTCTCTCGACAGTATATCCCCAGTGGTCGCGTTACCGTAACCACTTACGCCAAATGCGTTTATCCAATCGGAACACCGGTTCCCAACATGAAGAGCGGTTGCCTTAATACTGATAGAGAGTATTAAATTACTTAACCAAGGACAAACTCCCTACGTACGACGCGGACCTATTACAACGGCGACAAGCCCCCAAGGACCGTGTTAGTTGGAAAGTCTGTAGCCTGCAATGCTTCAGACAGAAAGGTGGATGAGACGAATGAAACTCCAGTGTGAACGTGAAAAGCTGCTACATGCCTTCCAGACCGCCGCCGGCGTGGCCCCGACCCGCAGCCCCAAGCCCATCCTACGGAACGTAAAGATTGAAGTCACCCCCGAAGCGACGACACTCATCGGGACGGATTTGGAGGTAGGGATCCGCATCGAGATACCGGGATTCGAAGTGGAAACGCCCGGTAACGCCGTCTTGCCAATTGACCGCTTCGGGGCCATCTTACGTGAAAGCTCCGATGAGAAGCTTTCCTTGGAAAGCGATGGCCGCAAGACGATTGTGCGTGGCCAGCGGAGCAAGTTTCAGTTGCCATCGGAGAACCCCGACGAGTTCCCGGTTGTCAGGCAGTTTGAAGAATCGCAATATCACGAATTGTCGGCCCGATTCTTCCGCGAACTGGTGCGGCGGACCGCCTTCGCGACCGACAATGAGAGCAGCCGGTACGCACTCGGCGGCGTGCTCGTGGAGTTGAGCGAAGGCGAGATTACCGGCGTGGCCACCGACGGGCGCCGGCTGGCCCGGCAAAGCGGGCCGGCTAAGGCCGTGGCCGGTCATCAAACGGGTGAGAGTGTCACGATTATTCCCACTCGGGCGATGCAACTGATGGAACGGGCGTTGGCCGACAGCGAAGAGAATATTCATCTGGCCACGCACGACAACGACGTGCTGGTCAAGAGTCAGCGGACGACCGTTTTCGCCCGATTAGTGGAAGGCCGGTTTCCCAAGTGGCGTGACGTCTTCCCCAAGAGGGACGATATGCAGAAAATCGACATCCCCGTCGGACCGTTCCATGCGGCCGTCCGTCAGGCGGGCATTGTCACCAGCACTGATCGGCGTGGCGTGGATTTCACCTTCGGCGACGGCAAGGTGGTTCTGGCCGGACACGGCGCTGAACTCGGGGAGTCGCACATCGACATGCCGATTGCCTACGAAGGTCCGGAGATACCCATCACCCTGGACCCGCGTTACCTGAGCGATTTCCTCCGAGTGATCGATCCGGAAAAGACATTTTGTATAGAAGTGCGAGACGCCGAAAGTGCTGCCGTTTGCAGCACCGACGACGGCTACGCCTATGTGATAATGCCACTGGCCCAAGATCAGTAATTGCCGAGGCATACGATGGCACGCCGACCGCACGCAATCGCCGATATTCTATCCGAGCTAATGACTCGGCACGGATACGCGCAACTGCAAACGCGCGTGGCGCACGAGCAAGCCTGGCGGCAGGCGGCGGGCGAGCTGGCGGCGGAACATTCGCGAGTCGGTTCGCTCAAACGTGGCGTGCTGGAGGTGACGGTGGTTCATTCGACACTGATGCAGGAGTTGACATTTCGCAAGTCGGCCATGCTGAAGACACTGGCCAAATTGTTGCC
>CAZDHN010000035.1:0-2905 GCA_964505115.1 uncultured Planctomycetaceae bacterium | reverse complement strand
CGAACGCATCAAAGATATTAGATTCCGCGCCGGGGCTATTGAATAAACTCCAGCGCACGTAAGTCCCAAAGGACAAAATGAGTTATGCCAAACGACGAAGCACGTAAACCCGAATCAACTGAACCAACGGATGCACAACCCACCGCGCCGGCCGGCGAACCGGTACTGTCGGAAGATTCGACCAGTGATTTTCCCGACTACCAAATGGTGGAAGCGGAGTATAACGCCGATCAACTCGAGCATCTGAGCGATCTGGAGCACGTCCGCGAGCGGCCCGCCATGTATATCGCCGACACCACCGCGCGGGGACTGCATCATCTGGTCTACGAAGTAGTCGACAACTCGATCGACGAAGCGATGGCCGGGCTGGCCAGCGAGATATCGGTCACGATCAATAACGACGGCTCGATAACCGTCGAGGACGACGGCCGCGGCATCCCGGTCGAAGTGCATCCCGATTTGGAAATATCCACGCTCGAAGGCGTGATGACCGTGCTCAAGTTCGGCGGCAAGTTCCACAAGGGCGCTTACCAAACGTCTGGCGGTCTGCACGGGGTGGGCGTTACCGTGGTCAACTTCCTCTCGGAATGGTGCGAAGTGGAGGTTCGGCGCGACGGGCACGTCTACCAGCAGGAGTACGAACGGGGCGTGCCTACGAACGAAGTTCGCCGCGTGGGGCGTACCGATCGCGTAGGCACGAAAACCACTTTCAAGGCCGACCCGCAAATCTTCCCGGTTACCAAGTTCCAATATGGAATACTCCATCGCCGCTTGCAGGAATTGGCTTTCCTGAACCGGGGCGTGCGAATCAGCTTTCGTGACGAGCGGAGCGACGAGGGCGAAGTCTTTCAGTACGACCGGGGGCTGCTCGACTTCGTCGAACATCTGAATCGCGCCAGCGAACCAATCCACGCCGAAATACTCTACGTTCACGGCACACATCAGGGCGTCGGCGTGGAAGTGGGCATGCAGTACTCCGCCGAGTTTACGGAAAACGTCCACTCCTACGTCAATAACATTTGCACTTCCGAGGGAGGAACACACGTCTCCGGATTCCGGGCGGCTATCACTCGAACGCTTAATAACTACGGCAAGAAGGCGAACTTCTTTAAGGATCTGGTCCCCAGCGGAGACGATTTTCGCGAAGGGCTCACCGCCGTCATCTCGCTACGCGTGCCCGAGCCGCAGTTCGAAGGGCAAACAAAGACGAAGTTGGGGAACAGCGAAGTTGAAGGTATCGTCACCTCGGCACTGGGTGACTTCCTCGGCAAGTTCCTTGAAGAGAACCCGAAAACGGCCAAGATCATAGTGCAAAAGGGACTGATCGCGGCCGAAGCACGCGAAAGTGCCCGAAAAGCGCGACTAATGGTCCGGGAACGCAAGGGAGCACTCACCGGTGGCGGTCTGCCCGGCAAACTGCGCGATTGCACCAGTCGCGATGTCGAGCGCTGCGAAATATATCTAGTGGAAGGCGACTCGGCCGGCGGAAGCGCCGAGGGTGGTCGGCTGCGCGAGTATCAGGCGATTCTGCCGCTTCGAGGCAAGATCATCAATGCTTACAAAGCGCGCGAGGATAAAGTCCTGGCCAACGAAGAGGTTCGCAGCATGATCGCGGCCATCGGGGCGGGCATTGGTGACGAGATGAACCTGGCCAAGCGACGCTACAGCAAAATTGTCATCATGACCGACGCCGACGTCGACGGGTCGCACATCCGTACGCTGTTGTTGACGTTCTTCTATCGTCAGATGTACGACCTTATCAAAGCCGGATACGTTTACGTGGCACAACCGCCATTGTTTCGCGTGCGGCGCAAGAAGGAAATCTACTACGTACATGCCGAAGAAGAGATGAAGGCTCAACTGCTCGAAGCCGGACTGGCCGACGCTGTCTTCGAGCCGGGTGACGGCCGCGTGATCAAGGGCGCCGAGATGGAACGGCTTTGCCGCGCGCTGGCCGCGCTGGAAGAATCCGTTCTGGCCCTGGAACGCCGTGGCATCAGTCTCCGCGCGCATGCCATCCGACAAGACCCCGACTCCGGCAAGCTGCCAGTCTACCATGTCTTCCTCGGCCATGACGAGTATTGGTTCGCCACGCGCAAGGAACTCGATCAATTCCTCGCCGAACAGGAAGCCAAGACCGGCCAGGAGTTGCAGGTGGCGGACAAGCCGAGCGCCGAATCGGACGAGTCGACGGAAACGACGGACGACGGGGCCGGACTCAGCCGGCTGCACATCGTCGAACTGCATGAGATTCGCTCGGCAAACAACCAGTTGGCCGACCTCCGCGAGATGGGATTCGAAATCGATAGCCTGATCCCGCAAGAGCGCACGGGCGTGGAAGAAGCCCGATACAATCTCCGCCGCGGCGACATGCTGACCGGGCTGGAAGATCTCCGCGGCCTGCTAACCGCCGTTCGAGCAGCCGGCGAAAAGGGCCTGCAAATTACCCGCTTCAAAGGCTTGGGTGAAATGAACGCCGAGGAACTCCGCGACACCACGCTCGATCCCGCAAATCGCACCCTCCTGCAAGTTACCATGGACGACGCCTCGGCCGCCGACGACCTCTTCCGCATCCTCATGGGCGACAAAGTCGAACCCCGCCGCGAGTTCATCGAAAAGCACGCCCTGGAAGTGAGAAACCTCGACGTATAAAAATCGCGTGTGGTGGCGGACATAAATCCTGTCAATTCGGACACAAAAGCTGTCAAGGCGGGACATAAATCTTGTCAACACGGCGCGCTCTTCGCGCATGTGTTTGTTGGCGCTAGAGATCCGGGTCCGATGGCGACGAGTTTGAGCGGCATATGAGGTCCGAACAATCCCGCTCGGAGGTGGGGCTGAGACGAGAAGATTGCCACCTCATCTGATAGTAGGCTCTACCAGATGCCGAGGTCAGCATGTCACA
>CAZDHN010000034.1:0-18333 GCA_964505115.1 uncultured Planctomycetaceae bacterium | reverse complement strand
CTTGCGCGACGCCGGCTGGCTACCCACTCCGGCCGGCCTACTGCTTAGCTCCGACAGGCGATGGTTCTGGCTCGGCGGGCTGCTGGCTATCGTCTGTTCGTTCGGTGCAATTGTTCACGCCCGCCGACGACGCCTGCGCCGCATGCCGGGCGCCCAAGTCGTATTCTACGCCGCGATCTCAATCATCTGCCTGGCGGCCGGACTGATTTGGTTCGGCGTGCCCGTCGCAACACGCGAGTCGGCCCAGCGGCGGCTTGCCCGGGAGGTCGACCAATTGGAGCGCGAGGTGGCCGACCTGCAAACGAAGCGAGACCGGCACGACGTGGTGGTGGACAAAGCCTGGGCGGATTGGCAGCGGCGGCTGACCGACTCGTTGCCCGGCGGTGCTGAAATCGGTCCGCGGTGGCGGCAGTTCCGCGAGCAGGCCCTGGAGATAGCCGAGAAATCGGCCGCCCTCAAGCTGATCGACCGGGAGATGAACGAGGGCGGTACGGAGGTCGCGAACCTGCACTCATATCTTCTCACCCGTTATAGAATGCGATGCCTGATCGGAGGCCTGTTGTTACTGATCGCGGCCGGTGCCGGAATCTGCTGCTGGCGAGCCGGTCGGGCGATGAAGGATCGGGGGCATCACGTGCGGCTCTTGGCCGTAGGGCCTCCGGAGTCGGGCAAGACGCATTGGCTGGCAATGGTCCACTGGATGCTCGGCTCGGGCGGTTGCCCCGACTCGATCAAGTGCGAACAATTGCCATCGGCCGATTCGCCGCGGTTCGACACGATCGTCGAGCAAGTATTCAGCAGCCGGATCGGTACGGCCCCAACGCCCATCGACCGGATTGCCGAACCGTTGGCGTTCGAGTTCCGCGATCGCGACCCCTGGGGACGCTCGACGGTGCGGGTAGATATCGCCGATCGACCGGGCGCGGCTGGTGTTCCGCCGCGTCGGGCGTTCGAGGCGGAAGGCGTGCTGCTGTTCCTCGACGCTGCCGCTCCGAGCGGTCCGCTATCGGACGCGATCGATCGAGTCAGCCGGAAGATGCGAGAGCGTCACAAGCAGGGCAAACGGAAGTCGGGCAAGGGGCCGATAGCCATATGCCTATCGAAGATCGACCTATTGGCCGGCCAATGCGATTCGGAGGCGGTCTCCAGGTTCTACCAGGGGTTAGCCCAAATCGATCCGAGCGGCGAGGCGCTCGATTCGCGCACCATCGCCGCGCGATCACGGCTGACCGCCAGCCTGTGCCGTGCGATTTGGCCCGATTGGGAGATCGAGAGGCAATTGCGAGGGCTGTTCGGGCGGCAGTATCTGTTTTTCCCCATAACGGCGGTCGGCCTGGACGGTCGCGGCGAGACCGACCTGCGATTGCGGACCATTTCGCCCTTTGGTCTATTGGAACCGCTGCTCTGGTTGATGGAGATGAATGGTTATCGGATGATTTGACGGAGAAGACTCGAAACATGTCCTGGCCTTTGGCGTCACATTTCAGCGCGATGTTGCAGAACCCGGGGGTCGCCTTTCGCGATCCGGAGTTGAAGCTCTGCCGCGTCGAGAAAGACGAGCGGAACCAGCCGCGGCCCTGGTCGGGCTCGTTTGCCGTGGTCTATCGGGGTATCGACGCCGCCGGAGAAGGCTCCTTCGCCATCCGCTGCTTCACCACCGAATCGCCCGAGCGAAGGGAACGCTACAACCTGCTCAGCGCGTATCTGAAAACCCGACGGCTGAACTGCCTGGTCGATTTCGAGTATCGCGATCGGGCTATCCGTTCGGCGGGCGACGGGAAGTGGTATCCTCTAATCCTCATGGATTGGGTGGAAGGCGAGACGCTCTTCAAATGGGCACGGGCTCGATCACTGGAAGGCAACCACCGCATGTTGGCCCTGGCCGCCGACCGCTGGGTCGATCTGGTAAGGGAGCTTGGCGACGCCTCGATCGCGCACGGCGACTTGCAGCACGCCAACATAATGGTGACCAACGCCGGTCAACTCAAGCTGGTCGATTACGACGGGATGTGCGTGCCCACGCTGGTCGGACGGCGGAACCTGGAAATCGGCGTCGTGCCTTATCAGCATCCCAGTCGAAACGCGCGGACTCTGCTCTCGCTCGATTTGGATAATTTCTCCGCTCTGTTGATTTACGTTGCCCTTCGGGCGTTGGCGGCCGATCCGCAACTCTGGACGAAATACATCGAGGCGTCCGGTCACGATAAGCTGCTGTTCCGCGCCGACGATTTCCGCATGCCGCACGCCTCGGCCCTCTATCGCGACCTGGCACACTCGGCCGACCAGGAGGTTCGCGATCTGACCGGCAGTCTGTTCGAGTTGGCCCGGGTGCCCATGTATCAGGTTCCACCGTTGAGCCATTTGGCTAGTTCCTACGTCAAGGCGGAGCAGTTGTTGAACGCGGGCGAGTGGGAGGCGGCGGTCGAGCTGTTGAACCGCCGGGGCCAGTTCCGCGACGCGCCCGAGCACCTCAAACCGCTGATCGATCAGGCCTACGAGTATATCTGTCGGCAGCAGGCCTGGGTGAAGTTCCAGAAGCTGCCTCACAAGCCCAGCGAGCAATGCGACCGCGACGTGGTCGACGGCTGGAACGAAGCCCTCTTCGCCGGGTTCGCGCCGGCCGAAACGCAACGCGCCCGAATGACCGCTGCCCGGCAGCGGGTGGCCTGCGTCGAGCGGCTGCGGCATCTGGCCCAACAGGCGGGCAACACGGTTTCGCTTTCCGGCGAGCGGAGCATGGCCGAAGCGGCGAGCCATCTGGCCGAAAACTACGACTACAGCCTGAAATTCCGCGTGCAGCAGGCGACTTGGCGGGTCGACGTAATCGACCGGCTGCTGGAGGCCGTCGACCGCGACACCGACGAAACCGCCATCGTGAAGGCCTGGAAGCAGGTTGTTAAGGCAGGCTGCGAGAAACTTGTCGGGCAACCCATGCGCCAGCGGGTCAAGCTGGCCGAACGGCGTTATCCGCTGGTCCAGGCGTTGGGCGAGGTACCATCCGACTTCACGGCCGACCAACTCGACCAGCGCCTGATCGATATCTGGAAGGATGAACTTCTTGAGGATTGCGCCCAGGCTGATCCCTGGCGGGAGCAGTACCGCGTGGCCGTCGAGCGTCGGGAGTTGCTCGGCCGCTTGGAAGCCGCCGTTAACGGCAACGACGAAGCGGCCATGGCCCAATTGGCCGAGGAGCCCTGCCTGGCCGACTATCCGCTGCCCGAAGGTTGGGCCGATCAACTGCGGCGAGCCCGCGATCAGGCCGAGCGGAGCGAGCAACTGCTCGAGGCCCTGGCGGCCGGGGACCGAACGTCGTTTACGCGATTGTTCGACGCCCGAGCAATCCGGCGCGACGCGGAGCGGTTCTCGCGGCACGAATCGCTGTTGGAGAAGTGGATTCGCTCGGAACTGGCGCCGATCGAGAAGTTGGGGCTTTGCCCGGCGGTCGGCCGTGCCAGCCTGATCAGCGTCGACCGCTCGGAAGGGACCTACCGAGTGCGCTGGACCTGGCCCGCCCAACGCTTTTCCGACGAGTGCGTTTTGGCCGTCTGCCGACACGAACCGGCCGAAGGCGACGAGCCCGGCGAGATGCCAGATCACTTCAATATCAAGATCGACCGGCCGACCTGGGAACGGGAAGGCGGCAGCCAGTTGCTCCGCGCCGAGCCGGATTGGGCCGGCGGTTACGTGACCGTTTGGGCGGTAATCGACCCGGGATTCCGTAGCTTCTTCAGCGAGCCGCTGCTGTTGGGGCGGATCGAAAAGTCCTCCAAGCGGTTGGGCCTGAAGGGGCTCCGTAAACTCCTGCCGCACCGCAAGAAGGAACCGGCCGACTCATCAACACCCCAACCCGAGCAAGGCGACCAAACATGAGAGCCGTTGTCATCGTCTTGCTCGGCTGCCTGCCGCTGACCTACCTGACGGTCCAGGGCTTCTTGAGGCCCGACCCCGACATTGACCAGTTCACCGAGCAGACGAACCGAGCATTCGCGATTGCGCGGGCTGAGCTGACGAAGCGACCTAAAGCCGGTCGGCCTTCGGCCGATGAACCCATAGGCGACGATCTGCTGTCGGGCGGAAAGCTTATGTCCTATCCGACCAAAGGTGAGCGACCGCGTTGGGTCCGCGCCCACCAACTGCTCGTCGGCCTGATCGATGCCGACAAACCGGCGGACCCGAGCGATGGGAAGGCGAGCACGCAAACCAAGCAGCAGTTACAGAAGCTTAAGGCCGACTGCACCGAGCCGCCGCTGCCGGGAAGCAAAGCGCTTGTGGCGATTCTGGACCGCCGAATAGGCACGCTCACCAAACAGATCGACTCGCACGAGCAGCATGTCAAGAGCGAAGCGGAGCGACAACATCTGACCGACGAAGCCAACCGGCTGCTGGCCGAAGCAAAAGCCGCGTTCAAGGAAGGCAGGTACGCCGAGTGCATTACGCTCTGCGACCGGCTGATCGAGATTCACTCGCAAGGAATCGAGACGGTCGAGCTGAGCACGCTGCAAAAAGTCAAGAAGATGGCGGCCGCCCGGGAAAATGAGAAACTATTGAAAAAGGAAAAGGAGAAGTGAAGTAGATAGGGGAATAAGAGGAAGGGAGAAAGGGGAAAGTGGGGAAAAGGGCGGAGCAAATTGAACGGGCGTTGGAATGGAAGGGAGTTCTTGGGCTGGGAATGAATAGTTGGGCAAGTTTCTTCTGGCGGGTGAAACTGCCAGTCAACGCTTTGCCCTTTTCCCACTTTTCCCTTTTCCCCTCCACTTCCTCCCCCCTCTATCCTCGACTTCCCCCTCCCGCTTCTTCCTCGAATAAGGTATATAAGGAACAAGCGTTGGCGGGAGTCATTTGGCTAGGGAGTTGAGCATGGCACATGCACCGTATACACAGGAAATCAGTCGGCAGAACAAGGCTTGCTTTCTATTTCTGCTGGACCAATCGTTCTCGATGGAAGAGCCGCTGGGTAATTCGCCCAACCGGAAATGCGATGAACTGGTCACCGCCATCAACGGCTGGTTGCAGAACATGGCGATCCGGGCCAGCGGCGACGAGGGCATCAAGGACTGGATGGACGTGGGCGTGTTCGGCTATCGGACCGACCAGAGCGCCACGCCGATCATCGAGTCGGCCCTACAAGGCCCGCTGGCCGGACGACAGCTAGTCTCGATCACCGAGATCGGCGTCAACCCGGCCCGAATCGACAGCCGGATGCAGTTCATCCCCGACGAAGAGACGGGCGAGATGATCGAGGTGCCTTGCGAGGTTCCGGTTTGGGTCGACCCGGTGACCGAGGGCGGCACGCCGATGTGCCACATGCTCTACCATTGCCACGAGATCCTCGCCCGGTGGATCGCCCAGCATCCGCGTAGCTTTCCACCAATCGTGGTCCACATTACCGACGGCGAATCGCAAGACGGCGACCCGACCCCTTACGCCCAATCGGTCACCAATCTGGCCACCGAGGACGGCAACGTCCTGCTGTTCAATTGCCACCTGTCGATGACGGCCGCCGACCCGTTCATGTTCCCCGCCGCCGACCAGGGCCTGCCCGACGATCTGGCCCGCGTGCTGTTCCGAATGTCCAGCGTGCTGCCCGACCCCTTCGTCCGCCACGCAACCGGCGAGGGCCTGCAAGTTCAACCCGGCGCGCGCGGCATGGCGTTCAATGCCGACATGGTCTGCCTGATACAGTTCCTCAACATGGGCACGCAAGCCGCGCCGGGACTTCGCTAATTGAGTCGGATCATGCCAACGGTTGATAACAATTCGCTAAATCAGAAAGATGGCCGGCGCCGGGCGGTCGTCTTTCTGATCGACGAATCCGTTGCCATGGACGCCCGAGTCGCCGAAGGCACCAAGTCGAAGGCCGAGAGTATCGCCACCGCCTTGAACTCGCTGCTGAACCAACTGACCACGCTCGCTGAACTCGACGTGGCCATCGTCGGATATCGTACCGACGCGCAAGGCAAGCGGGAGATCGGTTGCCGCTGGGCCGGAGCGCTGGCCGGCGCCAAGTTCGTCTCGACCGGCAGCCTGGCCGAGTCGCCTTTGAAGGTCGAAGATCGGGTCCGCAAGCTGCCCGGGCCGGGTGGAGTCGGCGTGGCCGGCGAGCAGACGGTCAAGTTCCCCATCTGGTATGTGCCGACTCTCGCGGAGGCGGCCTCTCGTGCCGCCGCGTTGGATTACTGCCGGACACTGCTGGAAGACTGGCTGAAGCAAGCAGGCCCGAACGCCGAGCCGCCGCTGGTCGTCGACCTGTTGGGTCAACCGTCGGAGGAAGACGAACAACGGGCAGCCGACGCCGTGGAGCGGATTCGGCAGCTTGAATCGCCCAGCGGCCCGCCGCTGGTGATGCACGCTCACTTGGGGTCGCTCGCCGGGATTCCGCCGACACTCTATCCGTCGGGCGACGCCCAGCTTCCGGCCGGCACAATCAGCCGGCTCTTCCACTCCGCAAGCGTTCTGCCCGAGCCGTTTACCGCCGCGCTCGCAAACGTCCAGGTTACCGTCAACCCGGGCGCGAAAGGGCTGATCTACAACGCCAAGATGGTCGACTTGATCCGCTTCTTTTCGATTGTCAAAACGTATGCGACTTACGAAACGCCCCGGGCCACTCCAACACCGTCACCGCCGCCGGTTGCCGCGTCTGATGCGGCTCCGGCTGAAATCGGGGCAAAGGCAACTCCGCTGGTCGTGCTGGTGTTGGACCGGTCGGAATCGGCGAGTGGCGTCTGGCGGCGGCTGGAAGAACATGCCAACGAACTGCTTGGGCAGATCGCCAAACTGGCCGATGCGAATCCGTACGCGGCCGTCGTCTCTCACGCCAGCGATCCCGCCGGCGGGGCCGACGCGCGAACCGGCTTCGAGGGCCCCCTGGCCGGCCGTTCGACCGTCGCCGCAAAGGAACTGGCCGAGGGCGCGCTGCGAATCGAGCAATTCACCGAACAGGTCTCCAACGGTATCGGCGGATTGATTTCGCTGAAGCGGAAGCGGCCGATCTTCGTCGACCTCCAGCCGGGTGCCGCGCCGGCGGTTGTGCCGGCGTTCGAGGCAGTCGCCCAACTGCTGGCCGACTGGCGGGCGGAACATCCCCGGCAGCCCTGCCTGCCGATCGTCGTGCATCTTACCCGGGGCCTGATAGACGCGGACGAGCTGCGTCGGGCCGTCGAGCTTCTGCGCGGCGAAGGCGGCGCGATTCTTTGCCACCTGATCGTTACCGAATCGCCCCATCCGGTGCTCGAATATCCGGCCGACCCCGAGCGAATCCAAACCGACGAACTTCGCGCCATCTGGCAATGGACCGACCCACTGCCCGCCGCCGACCGCCTGGCCGAAAAAAAGCGTTCCCTAACCGCCCAATCGCGAGCCATCGTAATCAACTGCAAGTTCAACCTACTCCCCCACATCATCACCACTGATACGTCATAATCTATCAACTACCATCTATCAACTACCAACTATCCACTACCAACTACCCACTACCATGCTAGAGTCACGGGCATTCAAACTGGCGAAGGACCCCGAGCATCCCGACGAAAATCAGGACGCTTTTGGTGTCGATGCCGAACGCGGGCTGGCCGCCATTGCCGATGGCGTGGCCTCGGCCATCTTCTCGCGCCAGTGGGCGGCAATACTCACCGATGCCGTGCTCGACGACACGCCCGACCCGCGCGACAAGGAAGCGTTCGCCAAGTGGCTCGACCAATGTCGGCAAACGTGGAACCAGCAGATCGACGTCAGCGGGCTGGCCTGGTTCCAGAAGGCCAAGTTGCGTCAAGGCGCGTTCTCCACGCTGCTCTGGATCAGCCTGACGCCGCCAAACGCGGAGCAGCATCCGGCCGCGCCGAATAGCTATCGGCTGGCCGGTTATGCCATCGGCGATAGTTGCCTGTTTCACGTCCGCCGGGGCGAACTTTTGCGAACGTTCCCAATCACCAGCGCGGCCGAGATGGACGACAACCCGCTGGTGGTGGGCAGCATGGACCTCAATCGCGACGAGCTCCTGGAGTTCCAGTCGCTGGAGGCCGACTATCTGCCCGACGATCTGCTGGTCTTATGCACCGATGCGATAGCCCAATGGGCCCTTCAGCGTTACGAGCGCGGCGAACCGGTCAACTGGTCGCCGTATTGGGACATGGCCGAGGAAGATTGGCGCCGGGAGGTGACGGCGCTGCGCGCACAGCGCGAGATGCGTTACGACGACGCTACGCTGCTGCTGCTGCGGCTTGCCGAGCAGCCCGAGCCGGTAACCGTCGAGATGGCCGAGCCAATAACCGCCGCGGTGACTGAGCCAACGGAGCCCGAAAGCAACGTCGCCCCGCCATCCGAGCCGGCCGCGCCGGCCGAGGAAGACTGGAAGAAGAAGCTCAAGACGTTCTCCGACCAGTTCGACGACCGGTTCTCGACGCAAGTATCGCGCGGCCTGGAGAAGATCAAAGAGGCAGCCGAGTCGGCCGAGAAGGCCATCAAAAAATACCGCGACAAATGGCGCTCCGGTGATTAGCGGCATCGGATTGAACGTCCGAGCCGCGGCGTCCTCGCCGCGAGTAACGATGCCCTGACAGCACCCGCCCCGAGGACGGGGCGGCTCGAACCCCACGGATTTCAGATCGAAACGCCAATGCTTCCTCCTTCACATACCGATAACCCCGACAAGCCGACCGAACAGACTCTCCAGCGGCGGCGGTTGCTGATCGACATCGCGGCAGGCGCCGGCTTGATCCTGGCGATTGCCTTGGTCTTCGGGTTGGATCGCGGCAAGGAATCGGCCGACGATGCAGCCCGCCGGACCGGCGGCCTGGAGATTGTCGTCGACGACGGCGAAGGCCCCGGACCGGAGCTGAATTCACAGCCCTTGCGGCTGGCCGTCACGCCGCCGGAATACGACGACATGGGCAAGTTGCTCGACACCTTCGGGGCCGGCTATCGATACACCGAGATCGACTTCGACGACCTGCTGGAGGTCGACCGGCTCAAGCGGTACGACGTTGTATTCCTCACCTGCGGCGGCGTACCGCGCCACTGGCTCGGCAAGCGCCGGCTGCGCGAGGGCGATCGCGGCGGCGCCGGCGTGTTCCGGGCCCGATCGGATATCGTCCTGCGGCTGAAAATCGCCTTGCGAAGATACGTCGACGGCGGCGGGACCCTTTATGCTTCCGATTGGCAGTTCGGCATGATAGCCATCGCCTTTCCCGAATTCGTCGACAAATCTAGAGTAGCGCGTGGAGCCGTTCAGAAAGTGAAAGCCAAGGTGGTCGATCGCCAGTTGCAGCGCAGCTTGGGTGACAGCATCGTGCTGCAATTCGACAAGCCCTCCTGGTGTCCCGCCGCGCTGGATGGGCCGGAGGTCGCCACGCTATTGACCGGCAAGTACGACACCGTGCGCGGCGACCGCGTGACCGGCCCGCTGCTGGTCGATATCCCTTTCGGCGACGGCACGATCATCTTCACTTCCTTTCACAACGAGAAGCAGAACAGCAAGACGGAGACGGAACTGCTCCGCTACCTGGTCTTCGCCAGCGTAACCGCCGGAGTCGAGGCCGACGTGAAGCGGACAATGGTCAAGGGCGGGTTCTCGCCCGTCGACCGCAACCTGCTAAGCACGTCGTCCGGCGACCGATCAATTGCGCACACCTACCGCTGTTCCGGCGGGGCCGATCTTCAATTCGTGCTCGGCTTCCGCGGCCCCGGCGCCAAGCTCAAGCTAACCGTCGCCGGACCCGACGGCCGCAAGTTCGAGGAGGCGGACAGCTCGACCATCACAATCTCCGCCCCCAACCCCGCGCCGGGCGACTGGAAATACACCGTCACTCCGCTGGAAGTCCCCTACAAAAACTTCCCCTTCACCCTCACCGTCGGCGAGAAGAAGTAGCGGTTGAATCTCCCCTCTCCCTTTGGGAGAGGGGCCGGGGGTGAGGGTTTATACCACGCACGGCCATAAACTGCCAGACGCGGCATCGCGTGGGAACAATTAAACGGAGAAAGAACCATGAGAAAACTGGGGATTGCGTTTCGGCGTCGGCAATGGAAGTCTTGGTTTTGGGGGCCGGTTGCCATCGGGTTATTGGTCCTGGTCGCCTGTGCGGCCGCGGTGCCCAGCGAGCCGGTCGAGTGGGAGTATCGGGTTTGCTACTTCCGCATGGACACGAAGAACGGCATCGAGCGGACATCTAGACAATTCGCCGACTACCTTAACCGGCAGCTTGCCGACGACGGCTGGACCTACGTTGGGTCGGTCTGCCAGTTCCAGCAGGACCGCATGATGACCACCGACGGGGTCATCGCTTATTCGGCCAGCTACATAGCCTTCAGGCGTCCCAAACGGTAGGATATGGTGTTATAGGTAGCTAGATTCGCAAGAATTCAGCCGTGACCGAATTCTTGCGAATCCGGCTACCTATTGGACGAACCGAACTCTTGCGAATCTGGCTACCTATTGGACGAACCGAATTCTTGCGAATCCGGCTACCTATTGGTTCAATCGCCAACGGAAGGAGCATGATCGATGAGCCCGGATGATCGGACAGAACGGTATTTCGAGCAGTTTAGGAGCGATTTCGACACGCTTCGCCGCGAGATCGGCAAGGCGATTGTCGGCCAGGAGGATGTTGTCGAACACCTGCTGGTGGCCCTGATCGGCGGCGGCCACGTGCTGCTGGAGGGCCTGCCCGGCATGGGCAAGACGCTCCTGGGCCGGACGCTGGCCGAGGCGGTCGACCTCTCCTTCCAGCGCATCCAATGCACGCCCGACCTGATGCCGGCCGACGTTATCGGCACCTACGTGGTGATGGAGACGCCGCAAGGCCGCCGCACGTTCGAGTTCCAAAAGGGCCCGCTGTTCGCCAACATCGTGCTTGCCGATCAGGTCAATCGGACGACGCCCAAAACGCAGTCGGCCCTGCTGGAGGCGATGGATGAGGAGTCGATAACCGTTTCGACCGAAACGTTCAGCCTGCCTCAACCCTATTTCGTGCTGGCCACGCAGAACCCGCTGGAGATGGAAGGCACGTATCCGCTGCCGGAGGCCCAAATCGACCGCTTCTTCTTCAAGCTGCTGGTTCCCGCGCCAAGCAACCAGCAGATGGAAGAGATATTGGACCGCACGACCGGCGCTACGCCCGAGAAGATACGCCCGGCGCTTGACGCCGATCGGATAATTGAGCTGCGACAGTTCGCCCGGGGCGTGAGCATGTCGGCCGGGATTCGCCGCCTGGCCGTCGGCATGGTGGCGGCCACGCAGCCGGAAAACGAGCAGGCACCCGAAACGGTTCGACGCTACGTACGTTACGGGTCGGGTCCGCGTGGCGCTCGGGCGCTGGTGGTGGCGGCCAAGATTCGCGCCGTTTTGGACGGCCGCGACGAGCTATCGTCCGCCGACCTCTGCGACGTTGCCCACGCCGCCCTGCGACACCGGTTGATAATGAACTTCGAGGGCCAGGCAGAAAACGTCTCGCCCGACGACCTGATCGACGGCATCCTGGAATCAATCGCCGGGCGGTGAACTTGGGTGCCACTGCTGGCTTGCCCAGCAGTGTGTTGGCCGTGATTGTGTCTTGCACTGCTGGGCAAGCCAGCAGTGGCACCCATCGCGCGTTGGGAATATTGCCACACGGACACGCCGGGCAAGTCCGGCCGCTAAATAATCAAGAAATGCTCGACTCCGAACTACTGAAACGGCTGGAGTATCTGTCGCTGGTCGCGCGGGGCGTGCCGGGTGGCGGGTTGCTGGCGTGTCGGCCTTCGCCATTGCCGGCCGGTGGGACGGAGCTGACCGGGCATCGCGACTATTCGCCGGGCGACGACTATCGCCAGATCGACTGGGGCGTTTGTGCCCGACACGACGAACTCCATACCCGCCAGTTCCAGGGCGAGCAGGACTTGCACGTCTACCTGCTGTTGGATTGCTCGCGGAGCATGGGCCTGGGCCGGCGGCCGAAGTTCGACGTTGCCCGACGCATCGCCGCCGCGCTGGCCTACGTCTCGCTGGCCGAGGAACGTCGCGTGGCGGTGGCCGCGTTTTCCGACCGGATCACGGCCGATCTAGCGCCGATTCGTGGCAAGTCGCGGATATTAAAGCTAACGCGATTCCTCGACGGGCTTTCGCTCGACGCCGGGCCCACTAGCAGCCCGTTGCCGAAGGGTGCCACTGCTGGCTTGTCCAGCAGTGAGAGTCACGGACCCCGCAAAAACACTGCTGGGCAAGCCAGCAGTGGCACCCGAATCCCCGGCAACGGGCTTTCTCAACGGCCCACCAATCTTGCTCAAGCGGCAACGCAGTTTTGTAAGCGATACCAACGGCACGGACCGGTCGTCGTGATTAGCGACCTGATGGATAGCCGGCCGGAGCCGGGTGCCGACTTTCGGGCCGGGCTGGATATCTTGCGAGCCCGGGGCTATTCGCCTCGTGTCGTGCAGTTGTCCGATCCGGCCGAAACGAGCCCCGAACTGTTGGGCGACATCGAGCTGTTCGACGTCGAGACACAAACCGCCCGGCAGGTCACCGTCACCGAAGGCGACTTGCGGCGATACGCCCGAGAGGTCAAGCGGTTCGACGAGTCGGTTCGGGCCTACTGTGCGAAATACCGGGTGCGGCGGGCTCGCGTGCCCTGCGACCTGCCCGACGAAGAATGCCTGCTACGAGCGATTGGAGCACGCCGCACATGATGCTCATCAATCCAACCGCTCTTGCCTGGGGTCTTCTGGCAGTCGCCTTGGCGGCGTTCTATCTGTGGCGGATACGTTCGCCGCGGCAGCCCATATCGGCCGATTTCCTCTGGCGTCGGGCGTTGGGCACGCTGCGGCCGCGGGCGGTTTGGCGTCCCTGGCGCCGGCCCGTCTCGCTGGTCATCCAACTGGCCATACTCACACTCCTGGTGCTTGCCCTGGCCGAGCCGCTATTGACCAGCCCGCGACAAATCGTGCTCGTAATCGACAACTCCGCCAGCATGAACGCGACCGACGTGGCCCCCTCGCGATTAGATCAAGCAAAACAGGTTGCCCGGGCGGCAATCGATAGTCTCGGCTATCGCGACCGGATGGCGCTCGTGTCGGCCGGTGGGCGGCTTCGCGTGCATTGCGGAATGACGAGCCGGAAGTCGACACTGTTGCAGGCGGTTGAAGCGTTGCCGGCCGGCGACGGGTCTACCCGCGTGGATCGGGCGATTGAGTTGGGCAACTGGATACTCCGCGACCAACCGTTCGGCCGGATCGTGGTGATTAGCGACGGCTGCTTCGACAGCAAACAGGCTAGGCGGATTTCTGACGCCAGCTTGGTCAAGCTCATCCGGGTAGGCAGCCGGGCCGACAACCTGGGTATTACGCGGCTTGTCGCGCGACGCAGCCCAGCCAACCCGACCCAATGCCAGGTGTTTGCCGAGTTGGGTAACTTTTCGGAGCAGGCGGCCCGCTGCCGGGTCCGCTTCGCCTGGGATGGCAAGCCGATCGAGTCGCTGCCGGTTGAATTGGCGCCCGGCGGCCGTTGGCGGCAGACCTTCGAGATGAACGCCACGGCGGCCGGACGAATCTCCGCCCGGCTCGACGACCTAAAGCAGCCCGATGTATTGGCCGAAGACAATCGAGCCTCGACCCGCGTGCCCGCCTTGCGGACCTATCGCGTCGTGCTGGTTTCTTCGCCCCCAAAGCCGGCTTCCACGGAGAACGGTGACGGCCTTTTTCTCCGCTATCTCCAAAAAGTGTTCGAGGCCAATCCGCTGGTCGAGTTGACCGTGGCCGACAAGCCTCCGGCCGATCGGGCCGAAGGCACGATAGTGGTTCTCGACCGGCCCGCCTTGGACCGCTTGCCCGCCGGGCCGCTGTTGGTTGTCGATCCGGCCGCCCCCAGCGACTTGTGGACACTGGGCGACGAAATCGAGAATGAAGACGCCCGGGTTGCCAAGCAAGCGGCCGGCCATCCCGTGTTGGAGCACGTGCGGCTGGAAGGGATTTCGCTAGGAGTCGCCGGCCGAATTGACCTGACGGAAGCAGCCCGCCCGAACGCCGTACCGCTGGCCCTGTCGGCCGACAACGTGCCGCTGGCCTGGGCAATCGAACAGGACGGCCGGCGCGTGTTACTGCTCTCGGGCAGCCTGACATCCGGCGAGTTGGCCCAGCGGACGGCGTATCCGATCCTGATGAGCAACGCCCTGGCCTGGCTTGCCGGGGAAGACGATCGGCGGCCGAGCGAGTCGCCGCCGGCTGTTGCCTCGTCGGAGAGCGACCTGCGCGGTCCGTTGGAAACGGGTACCACTGCTGGCTTGCCCGGCAGTGCGAGTGATAAACCCAATGAAAGCACTGCTGGACAAGCCAGCAGTGGCACCCAATTGCTTGCGGAAGATTTGCCCAAGCCCTGGCCGCCGCTTTGGCCGTATCTGGTGGCCGCGGCGTTGGCGTTGGCGGCGGTTGACTGGTGTTTGTACCAACGAAGGTGGACCTGCTGACCGATGAACCCATCCGCCTGGCAATATGAACTGAGCTGGCCGTGGTGCCTTGCCGCGCTGCTGGTTTTGCCGCTGCTGATGCACTATTGGCGGCGGAGCCTGGTGGGTGTCGCCCGATGGAGACAGTGCGCCTTGCTGGGCTGCCGCTCGCTGCTGGTGGTTCTGCTGGTGGCGGCGCTCTCGGGCATCGAGATCTGGAAGCCCGACGGGCGGCAGTTCGCCATTCTTGCCGTTGATGGCAGTCTGAGCGTTGCCGAAGAATCGCGTGAAGCAGCCCGGGCGTTCGTGGATAAAGCCGTCGAACGGGCCGAATCGAGCCAAACGGCCGTCATTCCCTTCGCGGCCCAGCCCGGCTCGGTCGCAGCTCTGCCGATGGAAGAGCCGGAACTCGATCCGCGTGGCAGCAACCTGGCGGCGGCGGTCGAGGTCGCCCGAGCCTGGTTGCCGCCCGACCGGGTGCCGCAGATCGTGCTTCTAAGCGACGGTTGCCAAACCGAGGGCGATCTGGCATCGGCTGCCGCTTCGACCGGCGTGCCGGTGTCGACCGTCCCGTTGCAGTCGGATGGCTCGGCGGAAGTTTACGTCGACCGGATCGGCGCGAAACGCCAAGTACAACGGGGTGAACCGTTCTATATCGACGTGACAATCCGCTCGAACCATGCCGATGAAGGCACGCTGGAATTGCACAGCGGGCAGCGTACAGTCGCGCGGCGGCAGGTGCAAGTCATCCCGGGCGAGAACCGATTCCGCTTTGCCCGTTCGATAGCCGCCCAAGCAGCCGAACGGTTCACCGCCCGAATCGGCGGATTCAAGGACCGGCTATCGGAGAACAACGAGGCGAGTTGCCTGGTATTCGCCACGGCCAAGCCCCGCGTGTTGCTGGTCGAGAATGAACTGCTGCTCGGGCGGCATTTGGCCGAGGGGCTGAAGGACCGGGATATCGACGTCGTGGTGCGACCGCCGTCGGCCGTGCCGAAATCGCTGGCCGAGCTGCGCGGTTACGAGCTTGTGATACTCTCGAACGTGCCGGCCGCCGCGCTTCCGCAAGAGCGGATGGAAGCGATACGCGGTTACGTGCGCGACTTTGGCGGCGGGCTGATCGTGATTGGGGGTGACCACGCCTTCACGCCGGGCGGATATCGGCGAACCACGCTCGAAGAGGTGCTGCCCGTCTGGTGCGATCCCAACCAGCAGAGACAAAAACCCGGCCTGGCAATGGTGCTGGTAATCGATCGCTCGAACTCGATGACCAAGGGCGGCGCCATCGAACTGGCCAAGGAGGCCACGCGACGCGCGGTCGCAATGCTCGGGCCCAACGATCAACTGGGCGTGATTGCCTTCGAGGAGACCAGCGACTGGGTCAGCCCCTTGCGGCCCTTGACCGACAAGCCGCAAATCATCGAACGCATCAACACGATCGAGCCGGGCGAGGGCACGGAAATGTATCCGGCCGTCGAAAAGGCCTACCTGGCACTCAACCAAACGTTCGCCCCGTTGAAACACATGATTATCCTGACCGACGGGCTGTCGCATCCGGGCGATTTCCAGTCGCTGGCCTCCGAGATCGCCCGCGCCGGGATTACCGTCTCGACCGTGGGCGTGGGGCCCGAGGTGGCCGTGCCGCTGCTGCAAGACATCGCACGAATCGGCCGGGGACACTTCTACTATTGTGCCGAGCCGGCCGCCATACCGAAGATCTTCGCCCTGGACACCGCCAGTGCGGGCAAGCTGGGTATTAGCGAGCAGCCCTTCGTGCCGCAGGTGGTTCACCGCGAGCGGTTCTTGGACGGCGTCGATTTCCGCAACGTGCCATTGTTGTGGGGGCACGTGGAAACGCGACCCAAGCCGAGCGGTCGCGTGGTTCTGGCCACCAAGGAAGGCGCTCCGCTGCTGGTTTGGTGGCGATACGGGCTGGGCGTCAGCGCGGTCTTCACGTCCGACATCCAGAGCCGTTGGGCCGCCGATTGGCTGAAATGGTCCCAGTTCGATCGGCTTTGGACCCAACTTGCCCGACACGCCATGCGAAAGGATCAGGCCCGCGACTTCCTGCTAGATGTGCGATGCGACGGGCACCACGCCACCGTGTCGCTCGAAGCTGTCGACCCGAGCGGCCGATTCCTCAACAACGCCCGGGCGGTTCTGACCGTCGTGGATCCCGAACAGAAAACCCGTGAGTTGCCGGTCGACCAGATTGCCCCCGGCCGCTACGCGACCCGGCTGGCCACCCCGGCGGAGGGCGCATACTGCCTGGAGCTATCACTTACGGCCGACGGACGGACCGTCTTCCGGCAGCGCGCGGGTCTGGTTGTCGGTTATGCCGACGAGTTCAAGCTGCGACCGGCCGATGCCGGGCTGTTGCGATCGGTGGCCGAGCAAACCGGCGGTCGATACGATCCCGCGCCGACCGAACTGTTCGCGCCGACCCAGCGGAAGGTCGTCCGCGCCGTTGCCATTTGGCCGTACCTCCTGACCGGTGCCCTGCTGGTCTTCGTGCTCGACATCGGCCTGCGACGCTTGGTAGTCGTGCGACGTCAAGCAGCGGAAGCCGGAAGTTACCTTCCTCCGCCCGCCCATTTCCTGGCGACCAAGACGGGCAATCGGCTGGTCGGCACGACGGCCGCTATTGCACTCGGCCTGGCGGTGTTCGCCTGGCTGGCCGGGCAGGAACCTCCGACGACAATCGCAACGCCGCAAGACACGGCCGCGTCGGATAGACCGCAATCTCCGCCGGCCGACCGGCCAATCGATCCGGCCGCCGCTATCCGATTGCGGGCCGAGTTGGCTTGGAAGGTTGCCCCACCCGCCCGGGTTCTTTCAGGCCGGGTGGAGACGGTCGGCCCCAGTCTCGACCGGGTGGCTGCCGAGTTGGAGACTTCACGGAAAGCGGCGCCCAAAGTCGGTTTAGAAGAGGCCGGAACGCCGAAATCCGTGATCGAGGCCGAGCTATTACCGCTGGAGTATCGCCGCACGATCCGACGCTACTTCGAGTCGATCCGCCCCGACGGAACCGAGCCACGGATGAAACACTGATGAAGTAATGTAGGGTGGGTCGAGGGGAACGAGCCCCACCGGCCTTGGCTGATTGCATGGTGGGGCTCGTTTCCCTCGACCCACCCTACCGCTTCATCCGTGGCCTGGCTTCCTTCTGTCCGTGGAAGGCGTGAAGGCTCACTCATCCGGTACGGCATTCACCGGCTTGAAGAGCGGGGCAAGCTCCAACAGTCTTAGCGGTCGGGCCGAGGCGGGGCAGGAGCCGATGGCCAGATGCAGCTTCAAGGCGGCCGGCTCGAAGACCATCGTCTGCAACGTCAGCGGGCCCATGTTGACGTTGTGCATCTCCTCGGCCATCATGTCGACATCGAAATCCTCGACACCCCGGGCCATCACGAGTTTGGCATAGCGGAGACAGAGCGGGAATCGGGCCAAATCCTTCGTGCGATAGTGGTTCGTGCAGATGCATACGCCGTTGTGGCCGCGGCGAATCGCCACCGTCTTGGGCGTCATCTCCAGCACGGCTCCGCCCTTGCGATCGCAAACGGCAAGGCTCAACATGGTCGTGCGCTTCAGCGAGCGGAGCAGTTTTTCGGCCTCCTCGACCGTCGTGCATTCCTCCAGTATGCGGCGGAAGCAGAAAGTGTAGGGCGTGCCGGCCGGGTCGAACATCGTCGCGCCGTCGCCGGAGATGAACATCTCGTGTACGGCCACCGCCAGCCCGGCGTCGTTCATGCCGGAAAGGCAACCCAGCAGGCCGGGAAAACCGATCGAGACAAAGGCATGCTTGCCCTTGGGCCGATACACGGTCACCAGGCTGAAGTTTTGCAGCCGACCGAGCGAATAGAAGTCGAGGTTACGGCCGAACAACGGCCCGCCAACCGTGGTGTGCTCGCCGCTTATCATCAGCGACGAA
>CAZDHN010000033.1:0-18370 GCA_964505115.1 uncultured Planctomycetaceae bacterium | reverse complement strand
TTACGCTCACGGGCTGAATTCTTGCGAATCCAGCTACAAACGTGTTCCCGCGCCCGACAAGAAATGACGCAGCGGCCGGTTGGAGCGTCGATTTCCCGATGCAAGTCCATGCCGGGAAAGCAACTTAGTGTGCGCTGGCCCTGGCGCCTAGTGCGACAGTATTACCGGGGGGTTCCGTTTGAAAAGCGTTCGTGTCGGAGAAAGCGTTTTTCGCTCATTTCGTTAAGCTGCGGGTTATAGGGAGGCGGGGAGGCTGGTTTCGATCCGGGAGAAGAAAACTTTTCCTCCGATTACTGTTTTTTGTGAAAGTCTGCCGGCTAGGTTGTCGATACGAGTCCTGCTAATCACCACGGCTGGAGGATCGCCTTCGATGCGGACCTCCAGTGTGGACGTGAACCTTCGGCGAGTTACACCGAGGAAAGAGCTTGTTTGCGTCCTTTCGCGAGTGATTACGGGGGCCGGAACTGCGAAGAGGCACGACGCTTTTCCGTTGCGTCATGTTGGGTATCCGCCACGCGGCATCTGCCATCGGATTGAGGCGGGCAGTTGCCGCGCGGTGGTATCCTGTTCCCACCACCGACAATCAATAGAGGGAGTGAGTTTAATGGCGATTTACAAGCGGACTATTTGGGCTACCGTGTTCATAATGGCCAGCAGCGCGTCGGGCGCGGCGATGGCGGAAGGCTTTGGCGCGGAGGCCGGCTCATACATGAAGGGCTATGCCGAGTTGAGCAAGGCCGGCGCGGCCTGGGTGGCCGCGCAGGCGACCGTCATCAAGGCCAAGGCCGATGCCGATGCGACTCGGGCCGTGGCGCTTCAGACCATGGAACAAACCCGCACGATAGCGATCGAAAACGATCTGAAAGCGGCCACCACTTTCTACGAGAAGCGGAGGCTGAACGAAGCCTACCGCATGGTAAGCGTTCAGCAGCGGCCTACAAAAGAGGACCTGATTCGCTACAGCAAGGCATATACACCCGATCGGCCGACCAACTACCAGGTCGATCCGGTTCGAGGTGTTGTTCACTGGCCGGAGGTCTTCCAGCGAGACGAATTCCTTGCCCAGCGAGTGGAGCTTGACTATCTGTTCGCCCAGCGCACCGCCGCCCGCAGCGGACTGGGGAGCGAAAACTGCCACCAAGTCAAGGAGAAGACGGAAGGGATGCACGAAGTGCTACGGTCGATCATCGGCGAGATGAGTCCGGCCGAGTATCTGGCTGCCCGAAAGTTCGTCGAAGCTTTGGCCTTCGAGGCTCAGTTCGCTCCCAACGTGGAGGGCGTGGCATCCTATCAGCGCCGCGGCGTCAACCGGCTGACCGAGTAGCGGCGACCAATTGGGGACTGGTCCATTTTTCGGCCAATGGATGCATTTATTGGTCTATCGTCGGCCGAAAACATGGACCTGTCCCCTTTCGTGGCGCTTGCGACTTGTCAAGCAACGCTGCCGCACGGATAATGTTCCCACAGCGGCAGGGCCGCCAACCAGACCGGTGCTGCCGCACCCAGGCGTTAATCCGCTCCCGCTGGTCGCTGAACTCTGTCAAAGACTTGACGATCGGCGCGGTTAGTGGCACAAGATTGACCGGCCGGATGCGGAATCATGGGAACTCACGATGCCAACGCCGCTGGAAATTGGGCCCGAGGAACTGGCCAAAGGGTTTGGTCCCGACAGTCCGGTTGCCCGATCGGGTGTTCCGGCCCTCTACCGCGCGGCGCGGACGGCCGCGCATCCCGAGGTCCGGGCGGCGTTTGAACAGTGGCGAGTGCTGTTTGCCGAAACTCGCGGCGGTGAGCCGACTCGCCCAACGGCCGGAATCAAAAAGCTGGCCGCCCGATACGCCCTGGCGGCCGACGAGCCGAGTTCGGCCGAATTGCTCTTCTCCCTGCACACCTATTACGCTCTGGCGGTCAAGCTGCTCGCCTGGCGAGTGGCCTTTGTGGCACAAGGCCGCGCGGGCGATCCGGTTCTGGGAAACCCTGTTTTGGGCGAGGCGGGCTCGACCGCAAGCGACGACCGGCTCCGCAAGCGAATCGAGCGGTTGGAGTCGGGCAGCCTGTTCCGCGAGTTGAACATTGCCGACCCGTTTCAGGGGAATCTGTTTGCCTGGTATTTCCATGCCTGGAACGAAGGCGTGGCGGAACTGGTTCGGGGCCTGGCGGAACTGCTGGGCCGGTACGACTTCGACTCGCTCATACGCGATCCGGCGGCCGGCGGCGATCTGCTCAAGGCACTCTACGAGGGGCTCTTTCCAGGCTCGCTACGCCACGTGCTGGGCGAATACTACACACCCGACTGGCTCGCCGAGCATCTCCTGGACAAGATGGATTACTCGACCGATTCCCGCTCCCGGCTGCTCGACCCGTCCTGCGGATCAGGCACCTTCCTGGTGGCGGCAATCCGACGGGTTCGCAATGCCGTCTCGGACGGAAGAAGTCAGGACAACGGCCGGTTATGCGGGCGAATCCTCTCGGGCGTGGTCGGCTTCGACCTCAACCCGTTGGCCGTCATGGCCGCCCGGACAAACTACCTGATCGCCATTGCCGACCTGCTTCCCGATGTTGCGGCAATTGAAGACGGGCCTATTGAAGACGGGCCAATCGAGATACCGGTCTACTTGTACGATTCCATCTTGGGCGAGGCCGCCTATCCCGGCCAGTCGCCGCCGGAGTCGACGCTCGGTTCGTTCGACTACGTGGTGGGCAACCCGCCCTGGATCGCCTGGGACAATCTGCCGGACGATTATCGCCAGGCCACCAAGCCCTTGTGGGAGCAATACGGCCTGTTCTCGCTTTCCGCCAGCGAAGCCCGGCATGGCGGCGGCAAGAAGGACCTCTCGATGCTGATGATGTACGCCGTGGCCGACCGCTACCTGAAGGATGCCGGTCGGCTGGGTTTCGTCATCACGCAAACCCTTTTTCAGACCAAGGGGGCCGGCGACGGGTTTCGCCGCTTCCGCCTGGGCGAGAAGGGCGCCTGGCTGAAGGTGATCGGCGTGGACGACATGGTCGAGATCCGGCCCTTCCCGGGCGCTGCCAACTGGACCGCCACAATCGTCGTCGAAAAGGGCCGCCCAACCAACTACCCGATACCCTACACGAAATGGTCACCCGCAAAATCATCAACCGACGAGAAGTTTGAGCGTCATCCCTGTCGGGCGGGCCCGATCGATCCCCAGCGAATCAGCTCCCCTTGGATCGTGCTGCCCGAAGCGATAACCACCGACGTTGCCCGACTGATCGGACCGTCCGACTATCGCGGGCACATTGGCGCCAACAGTGGCGGAGCCAACGGTGTGTACTGGGTCGCGGTGGAGTCGCTCACGGACGGCGGCCTACTTGTGCGGAACCTCTCGGCCAATGGCAAGCGGTCGACTGCCGCGGTTCGGCAAGAAATCGAACCCGGGTTGCTCTACCCGCTGGTCCGCTGGTCCGACGTTGCCCGATACCGGGCCGAGCCGGCCGCGCACATCCTGCTGGTTCAGGACGTTCACGCCCGCCGGGGTATCGACCGGGAGATCATGCGTCGCGATTACCCCAAGACGTTGGCCTACCTCGAGCAATTCCGCCGTCTGCTTTGCGATCGGGCGGCCTACCGCCGGTATCAGCAACGGGCGGAGTTCTATTCGATGTACAACGTGGGCGAGTACACGGTCGCGCCCTGGAAGGTTATCTGGCGGCGGATGGATCGCCGGATCAACGCCGCCGTGGTTGGGCAGGTTGACGACCCACTACTCGGCACCCGATCGGTGATTCCGCAGGAGACATGCGTGCTGGTCGCGGTAGATTCGAGCATCGAGGCCCACTATCTTTGTGCGGTGCTGAACAGTTCGGTGGCGAGTTTTCTGGTCACGTCGCACAGCGTTCGGGGCGGCAAGGGGTTTGGCACGCCCAGCATGCTCGATTTCCTCAACGTGCGGCGCCACGATCCGGCCGATCCCCGCCACGCCGAGCTTGCCGAGTACAGCCGCCAAGCGCACCTTCAGACGGCAAGCGGCCAGGATATTGCCGAGATCCAACGCCGCATCGACCTATTGGCCGCGCGCTTGTGGGGCATGGAACCCGGCGAAGTGGATAGTATATGCTGAGAAAGGCCGGTCAACTCACTCGGCCGGCGCGGTTACTTCCTGATAGCTGTCGGCCAGCGACTTGCCGGGAGTGTCGATTCGCAGCAGGGGCGCGAACTCGGCGAATTCTCCGTCGACTTGGGCAAGCAGTTCCGCCACGGTCGGGCTCTGCGAGGGATAGACCTTCGCGTAGCAGGCCTCGAAACTCTGGCACTCCCGCCAAACCGGATCGGCCACGGCGGGTAACAGGGCCGACATGGCCACCGCCAAATTGCCGGGCGCTCTGTCGGCCTGGGCGACCCAGTGGTCGATGGCCTGATGGTTCTCGACCAACACGGCGAAGTCGTCGGGCAGGTTCCATTGTCGGGCCATGATCCCGGCGGCGTCGGCATGGGTCCAACCAAACACGGCCTGCTCCAAAGCCGACAAGCGGAACTTGCCGTCGTGCCGCGCTTCGATCAGTTTGACGTAGACTTCCGGCGCCTCCTTGGCCAACAGGGGTATCGCCATGTCCTGAAGCAGTGCGGCGGCAAACGGCTCCTCGGCCTCCTTCAGACCCAATAGCGTTGCCATCGCCCGGGCGAAAAGCGCGCGCCGCAAGGAATCCTGCCAAAGGCTGTTCAAGTCGAAAGGCCCGCATTGCGGATTGGGCATCAGACTGAAAACGGCGCTCCAGAGGGCGAAGTTCTTGATCGTGCGGACGCCAACCAGCGTAATCGCCAACTTCACGCTGGAAATCTCGCGCGAGAAACCGAAATACGAAGAATTCACGAACTTCAGCACCTGGCCCGTCAGACCAGGATCGGTTTCGATCGGAACGGCGAACTCGTTCGGACCGTTCTTCGCATCCTGCGATAGCTCCAGCAACCGGATTGCGCTTTGCGGCAGCGCGGGCAACTGGGCGCCGGCCAGAATTTTCTTCAGGTCAACTGTGGAGAGAAGTGGATTGCTCATTGCTGTTGGGCCATATCGCGGTGCCAGAAGTGACAGAGATTCCGGTTGCAATGCTCGTATGGACGGCTGCCCCTTCTCTCCATCTGCGACTACCGTAAGCCTACGACACGACTAGCCGGCTCGCAAACAGATTCGGCCCGCACGGGCCCAATACCCACCATGCAGTGGTCTGCTCTTCCGGGCAGTGTGGGTATTGGCAATCAATCGACCTGTGTTGCGGACAGTCTACCCATCGCCCACTTGCCGGAGAGGAGCCGGGCGTGAGGGGGCGAGATGCTTCGGGGCCTCGATCGTCGTCTAAGCACCACGTCCGTCTGGCCGGCCATGTTGCCCTAATGCCACATCGGCGCGAGTCGCCGGCAGGCTCAGTGGCAACCGAACCCAATGTCCCGGCTAGGGTTGCGCGGCACGGGTTGGCCTGCCGAATCGACTGGCCCGGCACTTGCATTCTTCCATCGCATCGGCTTTGAGAATTGCATCGGCCGTGAAAGCCGACTGGGAGAATCAACCATGCGAATGATTGTATGCCTGTTGCTGCTTTTGCTGGGGATAGGGTGGCTGGTCAGCGAGATCGAACTGGCCGCGGCCCCGTCAACGGATCACGGCAACACCGGCTGGCGGCGAACCCGCGACGGTTGGGAACGTCAGAACTCGTGGACTGACGAGCAGCCCGCCCGAGAACCTACGTTGCACCCAACCCTGGTCGGCGCGCTCCAAATACTCTTCTCGGTAGCCGCTCTGGTTGCCCTACCCGGCCTGGGCTCCTGGCGTCATAACCCCGTGTCTGCCAAGCCAACCCACCCACGCAACAGCCGCCACGGCCCCCACCGCTTCGTCCAGTACGACGGGCGATGATCTCATGGCGGCAACTTGCACGCGGCCAAATCAGCGAGTCCATTTGGCCAGGAACCCGTTTACGGCGTCCGGGCGGGTGAGTGTCAAGACGTGAGTGCCGTCAGGCACAATCTCCGCACCAGGGGCGGATGAGACCGGGAAAACCCGGTCCCTCGATCCGTGAATCTGCTCGATTGGGCACGGACACGAGCCGCGCGACTCCCATGCGGCAAGCGCGCGAAGCGACCAGATCATTAGCTCCGCGTCGGCCGCCCCGAGTTGTCCCCATAAATTGCCCAACACGGGCGGAAGCAGCGGTTCGACCAGCCGACGAGTGCCTCGCGCAACACCGATCGGCAATCTGGCCATCCAAACGGGCAACCGCCTGGCAACCGCCAGCGCGTATCGCGCCCGCTTGGGAAGATAGCGCGGGTGCCTTATCGATCCGATCAGCAGGCAGCGCTCGACGTCGAGGTGCTGGCACAACTCGGTGGCCACGATGCCGCCGAACGACATGCCTCCGACAATGCAGCGTCGACCCGGATCAATACGGCGGGCGAATCGGCCCGCGTACTCGGCGAGCGACTCTCCCGGCTCGGGATCGAGCCAGGGCGGCACGACAATGTCGGGAAACGCTTCGCATTGAGGCGCAAACACGGCCGCATTGGCAGCAAGCCCCGGCAGAAGTATTACCGTCTCGGCCGACACGATACCCGTGGCTCCAGCGTTCGAGTTACCCACTCACTCGCACACCAACACCCTCGCCGTCTTGCCGCAGGCGGGAATCTTGACGGTGGCGGTCGAGGTCTTGGCGTCCCACTGATACTCGGTCACCGGCTTGCCGTCGAGGGTGACGGTTTTTGGTTGGGCCGGTAGGTGGATCGTGGCCGTGAAGTTGCGGGCCTCGGGCATGCCGGCGTAGGTGCCTTGCCGGGCGCCGATGGTTAGCTTGACGGTCTTGCCGACCGTCTCGCAGGTCAGTAGCGTTCGGGCGAACTGGCCCTTGCGGTAGCCGAGGCTCTGGCCGTCGTCTTCGTGCAGCGTGAACTTGCTGCGCGCGGCCGGACAGACGAGCAGCCCGACCTCGGGCGACCAGCCCTTCTCCACATGATCGCAAGCCGGCCAGGTGGGAATTATCGCGCCACCTTTCACCAGCAGTGCGCCGCCTTGCGTGGGTCCAAGCGTAACCGGGAGCGTTGCCGGCCCGTCGGTTAGCTTGCCGCTGAAGTAGTCGATCCAGACGCCTTTCGGCAGGTAAACCTCTTTGGTATAAGCGGAAACCAGAAGGAAGTCGCCCAGCATGAATTGTTTCATCCGGGTATCCGAGGCCGGATCGTCCGGGTATTCCATCGACATCGCCCGCATGACCGGATATCCGGTCGAGGCGGCCTCCGCCGCCGTCGAGTAGAGATAGGGCAGCAGCTTGTAGCGGAGTTTTCCATAGGCGCGGAAGGCGGCAATCTGCGGATCTTCCTGGAGCCAGGGCTGATGCCAATAGTCCCAATTGTTCTGTTGGGCCCAGGTCTGCAAGAATCCGAAGTGGATGCCTTCGACCGTGGAGATATCCATATCGCAGGAGTGATTGGAATGTCCGGAGAAGGCGAGATTCAACATCGAGGCCAGCGGTTTGGCGCCGCCGCCCGTATCGCCCGCCCAAGTGGCCACGAACTGCTGGACGCCCGCGTAACCGCCGGCCGAGTAAATCATGGAGCGCCGCTTGGCGTGGTTCTCGAACCCGCGTGCCATTTGCTTGGCGTAGATGACCGGATAGAGGTTATGCATCTCCTCGTCGGTCATGCCGTTTCCCCATTTACGCTTGGGATGTTCGATGACCTGGGAGGAGCCGTCCAGCTTGAACGCCGAGACGCCCTGGTCGACGAATTTTTTGAGATGATCGAACCAAGGCTCCAACACTGGCGGCTTCGGCTCGGGCTTCTTGGCCGCAACCTTCTTCTTGTCGCCCGGGTTGGTCAGATGATCGTCCAGGAAAATATCGGGATCGCCGGGCTTGGCCTTGGCTTTTTGGGCCAATTTGGCAACCGGTTTCAGTCCGGCCAATAGCTGCTCCTCGTAGACACCCAAATCGTAATCGCAGCAGAGCCAGAGGCTGAGTTTGAACCCTTTGCGCGTAAGCGCGCCGATGAAGGTGTGCGGCCCCTTGGGTGCCCAGTAGGGGAAGTAGAAACGCTCGGGATGCCACTTCTTGGCCGTGCTGCCGTCATAGTGTTTCGACATCCAGCCGGGCTCCAGGCCGATGACGTCGCAGGGCATGCCCTCGCGGCGGAAGGTGAGCGCTTCGTTTATCAGATTGAAGGCGTCGATTCTCTGGTTGCAAACGTAAGTGAATGCATAACCCCAGATCGGCAACAGGGCCGGTCGCCCGGCGAGCGAAGTGTACGTATCGAGCAGGCCGCGGTAGTCCGGGCCGCTGAAGAGGTAATAGTCGAGATCGCTTCGCTTGGCGGTGCAGATCATCCGGTCGGGATCGCTCTTGCCGACATCGAAGCTATTTCGCCAGGTGGTGTTCATCAGCAACCCCCAGCCCCGGTTGCTCAATACGACGGGGATCGGAATGTAGGACGTGACGTTGAGGATCCAGACCTCGTAGATGCCACCCCGCCGCATGATGTTCTCGCGGCTAACGTCGCCCAATCCGTAGATCCGCTCTTCCTTGGTCAAGGCGAACCGAACGTCGTAGCCGCCGCCCGTTTGATATACCGGCGCTGCCTGTTGGGCAAGCGGCTTGCCGTCGGCGGTGGATAGGGTGACCGACCCGTCCTTGCGGCTGACGGTGAGCTTCGCCTGCTTGGTCGCTAGTGTGTAGATGCCCTTGGCTTCAGTCTGCTGGAAGGCGACTTCGGGAAACTTGGCGGCGAGAATTCCGTATCGGTTCAGCCCCGATTCGGTCCACTGCTTGCTCTTGGCGTGTCGGATACGGAAGAGCTGCTCGCCCAATACATCGACGCGAACGAAGGCTCCGCCGTCCAAGGCCAGGACCACGTTCTGCTTCGTCAGCGGAGCGGAATCCGGCCAGCCGGGAGT
Organism: uncultured Planctomycetaceae bacterium; assembly: GCA_964505115.1. Classification (GTDB taxonomy): domain Bacteria; phylum Planctomycetota; class Planctomycetia; order Pirellulales; family Thermoguttaceae; genus CAZDHN01. The sequence continues at coordinate 9,476 of CAZDHN010000033.1, read as the reverse complement.
TTTTGGCGCGGGCGATGGCGAGTCAGCGGCTCCGGCCACACCGGCGAACAGGGTGGCTGCAAACAGGGCAACCGTGAGAGAGAGATGAATCGAGAATCTGCTCATGGGAGGGCGCCTTTCTGGCGGGGGGGACACGGGGTTCGAGCCGCTGCAACGGCCGCCGGAACGCCGCGAGGGTGGGTTGTTTGGTTCGCATTGACCGATCACTGGACACCGGCCCAGCGACATCCAGTCTATCATGGCCGTTTCCCGATAGCAAAGTAACAGCTTGGCCGCCGCGTCCAGTCGTGTTAGCCCCGTCGCCCGCGACGGGAAGAGGAGCGAAAACTGGCCCCTTCCGGTCGCGGGCGACCGGGCCAACTATTACCACCTTTGGATAATGCCGGTTTTTTTGCACGGATTGCCGCTTGTGGGCACACTATTACCCTATGAACGCGACTACCAAGCACGCGCGGCCCTCACCCCCGGCCCCTCTCCCGAGGGGAGAGGGGAGGATTGCCGTGGCAAAAACCACTCACGCTCTTGTATAGGACAGATTCCGCCATGCGACTTACACTCCGCACGCTATTGGCTTATATGGACGATATCCTGGAGCCGGACGACGCCCAGGCTATCGGTAAGAAAATCGAGGAGAGCGATTTCGCTACCGGCCTGTTGCAGCGAGCCCGCGACGTCATGCAGCGGTTGCGGTTGGCGGCTCCGGAGGTGACGGACGGCGAGAAGGGGCTTGATCCGAACACGGTGGCCGAGTACCTCGACAACACGTTGGGGTCCGATCGGGTAACCGACTTCGAGAAAGTATGCCTCGAATCGGACGTTCATCTGGCCGAAGTGGCGGCCAGCCACCAGATATTGACGCTCGTGTTGGGTGAACCGGCGGAAGTCGATCCGGCCGGCCGGGAGCGAATGTATCAGTTACCCAACCAACTGGCCAAACAGACCGAGTCCCAATCAGCTCAGCCGGCCGCGTCGACTGCGGCCCAGTCGAGTGTAGCCCAGTCGAGTCCTCCGACGGATGCGGAGCCCGGCGCGCGACGCAACAAGCCGACCGTGCCCGCCTATCTTCGCGAAACGCAGCCGAAGCGGCCGCGACGCCGCCTGCCCGTCCTGGCCGTTCTGTTGGTGACGGCACTACTTGCCGTGGTGCTATTGGCCGCGTTTGGTCAGTTCGAGCCGGGTACGCCCTTGGCCCGGTTCCTGGGTATCGGCGCCGGCGATGCTGGACAGGTGGCTCGGGCGCCGGAGGAAGATGCGCGGGCGGAAGAGGTCGAGCCGCCCGTCGGATCAACGGAACCCGATCCGGCGGCCGTCGATCCGGCGGAAGCGGACTCGCCCGCACGGACACCCACGACGCCAGCTTCGGCCGAGCCCGCGGCAGTTGATCCGGCGACCAACGATCCGTCCGGCATGCCAGCGCCGGCGGCGGAAGAGGGTACGATCGCCGCGGAGCAGCCCGCCACGCCGGCAGTTCAGCCCGTTCCGCCCGAGCCGGGCAAGCTCCCGGCAGGCGAGGCCGCCAAGCTCCGACCGGAAACTGAGTTGACGCCCGCGCCACCCGCCACTGTGCCACCCGCTACTGGGCCACCCGCTACTGGGCCACCTGCTACTGGGCCACCTGCTACTGGGCCACCTGCTACTGGGCCAGCTGCCGCCGCGCCGACGGAAGTGGCGATGCGTCCGGAGAGCGCCAAGCCGGCCGTTGAGGGGCCCGGTTCGACGCCCGTGCCGGATGAGCCGCCCCCCGCTCCGCCCACCCCGGTCGGGAAGCTTGTCTCGGCCGACCGGGTGCTGCTGCAATTCGATTCCGGGTCGGCCGCCTGGCTGCGCGTGCCCGCCGAGGCAGGCGTGCTGCCGCAATACGAACTGCTGGCCCTGCCCACCTATCGCCCGATAATTGCGCTGTCGGGCGAGGTCGAATTGACGTTGGTCGGCGGCACGCAGGTTGCCTTGCAGCCGGCCGATCAAGAGGGGGTGGTCGGTCTGACCGTACGTTACGGACGCTGCGTGTTGCATGCCAACGGCAATCAGAACTCCCGACTGCGGTTGCGGGTTGGCAATCGGACGGGCATGTTGACATTCCGTGATACCAAGTCGACGGTGGCCATCGAGGTGAGCCGGCCGCTGGTGCCCGGCACGGATCCGCAAGCCCAGCCGGCGGACGAGACGGTGGATTTGTACGCGATCAGCGGGCGGCTCCTTTGGGCAGCCGAGGGTAGCGAGCGGCCGATGGAATTCGACGCGCTTGCCCGACTAAGGCTCGACGGGCAGTCGCCCGAGCCGGCCGCCGCGTTGCGGGAGTTGCCCAAGTGGACGGTTGCCGACGAAGTGGGGCTGCTGGACCGTCGTGCTTCGAGCACGCTGAACCAGGAGTTGAAGGCCGACCGTCCGGTAAGCCTGACGCTACGGGAGTTGATCGATCATCGCCAAAGGGAGGTTCGCTGGTTGGCAATGCGCTGCCTGGGGCACGTTGGCGAATTCGATCCGATAACGTCTGCCCTGAATGATCCGGCCCAGAAGCTGCTCTGGCCCGACTATATCGAGCATCTGCAATCGGCCCTGTCACGAGGTCCGGAGGTGGCCGTCCAGATTCGCCGCGATTTGCAGAAGGAATATCGCGAGGACGCGCCCGAGACGTTCCGGTTACTATGCGGTTTTCCCAAGGGAGATCTGGCAACCGATCAGGCCGACCTGCTTCTGAAGGGGCTGGATCATAAACTCTTGGCGGTTCGGGTGCTGAGTTTCTGGAATTTGAAGCAGCTTACCGGCCTGGGACTCTACTACCAGCCGGAGGCCACGGCGGCCAAGCGTCGCCAGGCGGTGCAGAAATGGACCGAGCGGCTCGCGTCCGGTCAGATTGGCGGCAAGTCGGCTGCCAAGAATGGGGCGGGTAAGAAGTCGTCCAGCGCCGATGCCCCCAATGCCCCTCTTCCGGAGGGCTTGAAGTAGAAGGTGGCTGGTTGATAGGGTGCCACTGCTGGCTTGGCCAGCAGTGTTTTCGCGGCGTTTATGCTTCGCACTGCCGACCAAACCAGCAGCGGCACCCAAAGTTTAACCCCAATACCGTTCGTGATTCACTGTTAGCCCGGTCGCCTGCGACCGGATTGTGCGGCGGATTCCCCGGTTTTCCGGTCGCAGGCGACCGGGCTAACATCAATTCCCGCGAAACACGAACAGTATTGTGTTTAACCCCGCCGGTTGCGTGTCGTGCCCCCACTCTCGCGGGTCTATCCGTTTGGCAGTGCAGAGCCGCGACCTCCTCCCCCCTTACACGCGGGCGACAAAAAGCTAAACTGGGATATATGGGCCGGCTGCTTTCAGGCGGAGTGTGCCTTTGCGTTTGCCTGCGCGGCTCGGTTGGAATACAATAAGTGATTCGGCTGTCGGCAGGATGTCGCGGCACGGTAACTTCATATCAAGGAGTGACTCGGTGCAGATAAAGATCTCTGCCCGTCATGGGCATCTGAGTGAGGCCACACAAGCGAAGATTTCGGCCAGGGTGGAGAAGTTGACTCGCTATTTCGAGCGGCTGACCACCATCGAAGTGACCGTCGACCTGGAGCACCGCGACACGCCCGTGGTGGATTTGCGGGTTTCGGCCGAGCACAAGCACGACTTTGTGGCGACAAGTCAAGCGGGCGAATTGATGGCCTCGCTCGACACCGTGATCCGCAAGCTCGAGCAGCAGTTACGAAAATACAAAGAGAAGCTACAGGACCGCCATCGGAACCCCGGATTCCGACAACAAGCGTCGGCCGACGAAGAGCCGGAAGAACCGTCTGTCGACTCCTGAGTCGAAATCACCAATCTACATCCGAACCGCGCCGGTCCCACTAATCGTATCGGTTCCACTAATCGTATCGGGCCCACTAATCGTATCGGGGCTGCGTTCGGAAAGAGAAGAGCCAAGTTGGAAAAGCAGATAGGAGACTACGTGCATGAAGTTTGCCGACTTTGTCAGTCGTGAGGCAATCCGCGCGGAACTCGTCGCCAGCGATAAGGAAGGCGTAATCCGGGAGTTGGTCCAGGCCTTGCTGGACACCGGTAGCATTGAAGCAGATGAGCAAGAGGGTATCGTCAAGGCGATACTGAAGCGCGAAGAGTTGGGTAGTACCGGGATCGGTCGCGGCGTGGCCGTGCCACACACCAAGCATCCCAGCGTGGAGCGCCTGGTGGGTACCGTCGCCATTAGCGGCGGAGGCGTCGACTTTAACAGCCTCGACGGCGAAAAGGTGCAGCTACTTTTCTTGTTGATTTCTCCACCCGATCGTCCGGGTGACCACTTGCGGGCATTGGAAAATATCTCGCGCCAACTGCGCGACGACACGTTCTGCAAGTTCCTAAAACAATCCAAGAGCGTGGAGGATATCCAGCAGCTATTGGACGAGGCCGACAACAACCAGTTCGTATCTTAACGCAGCCAAAAGAAGAGGGGTCGGGGACCAGGGGTCAGTATCTTGAGAGCACCGTGACGCCGTAATTCTGGCCCCTCGTCCCTGGCCTAACCCCTTTTGGGGTCACGCATTACGGCCACTCGGCCAAAAAACTTTGTCAAAAACTTAACGAAGTCAGAGTTAGTAGTATAACATGGGCGAAGTCAAGGCAACTCGAACCGTGGCTGTAACCAATAGCGCGGGGTTTCACCTCCGCGCCGCCACGCTGTTTGTCAATCTCGCCCGCCAGTTCGACTCTCGAATCGAAGTGTTCAAGGACACCCAGCGAGCCGACGGCAAGAGCACGCCGTTGCAGCTTACGGCATTGGGCGCCTGGGAAGGCGACCAGTTGGTGCTGGAGGCTTTCGGCGCGGATGCCGCCCGGGCGGTCGACGCCCTGGTGGAACTGTTCGCCGCCAACTTCGACGAAGACGAAGAATCGGATCAACAATAGGTCGGACAAGGTCGGCCCGGAGAAGGCTCGGCCGGGGACGATCTCACCGTCGGGTAGGTATGCAAGAGTTACAAGGTATCGCCGTTTCGCCGGGCGTGGCCATCGGCGAAGTGCTGGTGATGGACACGGAGGGATTTCGCATCCCTCGGCGGTTCGTTACGCGCGATGCGGTTGAAGACGAACTGGAACGGCTTGGCAAGGCGATCGTCTCCGCCGGCGAGGAGATTACCCACAAACGCGACATCGTTTCGCAAGAGTTGGGTAGCAAGTACGGCGCGATCTTCGAAGCTCATTTCCAGATGCTCAACGACACGGAGTTGCGCAACGAAATCGAGGAAATGATCCGCCAGCGGCACTACTCACCCGAGTACGCCGTCAGCCGTACCTTGCGACGCTACGCCCAGGTCTTCCAGAAGCTGGAAAGCAAGTATCTGGCCGAACGAGCCAACGATATCTTCGATATCGAGAAGCGGCTGTTACGCAACCTGCTGGGCCGCCGCCGCGAGGGAATCGAGCACCTCACCTCGCCGGTTCTCGTGCTGGCCCATAACCTGACACCCAGCGAAACGGCCAACTTCGACCATCGATTCGTGCGGGGATTCGTGACGGAGATTGGCGGGTCGGGTAGCCATACGGCCATCGTGGCCGAAGGACTGGGGATTCCGGCCGTCGTGGGAACCGGGCCCTTTCTGTCCGAAGTATCGGGCGGCGATCTGGTAATCATCGACGGGGACAAAGGACTGGTCGTCCTTCATCCCGACGAGGAGACGATCGCCAAGTACCGCCACGAGGTCGAAGAAGCACGAACTCTTGCTGCCCGGCTGGAAACGCTCCGCGACCTGCCGGCCGAAACGGCCGACGGAATCCGCATCGAACTCTTCGGCAACATCGAGTTCCCCTACGAAGTGGACCACTGCCTCGAGCGGGGCGCCAGCGGAGTCGGACTCTACCGTACCGAGTTCCTCTACCTGGGCGTCGAAGGCGAGCCCGACGAAGACGCTCACTTCGAGGCCTACTCCCGGGTAGTCCAGACCATGGGCGACCGGCCGGTGACAATTCGTACCTTCGACTTGGGAGCCGACAAGGTCTCTCATCTGCCCGATCCCGAGGACGAACGCAATCCGTTCCTCGGGCTGCGCAGTATCCGCTTGGCGCTAAGGAACTTGCCGATGTTTCGCACGCAGTTACGCGCGATTCTTCGGGTAAGCGCTTTGGGGGACGTGCGGATAATGTTCCCGCTGGTCTCCACGCTCCTGGAGCTTCGCCAAGCCAAGATGGTGTTGGCCGACGTGATGGAGGACCTCGACGAGCACGGGATCGAGTTCAATCGGGACCTGCCCGTCGGCATGATGGTCGAGGTCCCCTCGGCCGTAATGATGATCGACAACTTCGTGGAGGAGGTCGATTTCATCAGCATCGGAACAAACGATCTGATCCAATACACACTGGCGGTCGACCGCAGCAACAAGGACGTTTCGTCGCTATACAATGCGACCGATCCGTCCGTGCTGAAACTGATTCGCATCGCGGTCCAGGCGGGACACCGCAAGCCGATTCCCGTCAACCTTTGCGGCCAGATGAGCGGGAGTCCCCTCTACACCATGCTGCTCCTGGGGTTCGGCCTGCGTCAAATGAGCGTGACCCCCAGCGCGCTGCCCGAAATCAAAAAAGTCTGTCGCAGTGTAACCATCGAGCAATGCGAGGCGGTTGCCGAGCGGGCCAGTTCGATGGAAAACGCCCGAGATATCAAAGCCTATCTGAAAGGAGAACTGCAGAAACGCGTGCCGGAGCTAGCCCAGTAAGGGGCTTGCCACGGCTGCATTCCAAAGGAGTTACAGGGTGCGTTTGGCGCACCGCCATATTGGAGAAAACGCTACTAAGTGGTGCGTCTGGCGCACCCGGCTATTTCTCGACCTGGGACATTAGTGTCCACCGTTGCACTTTGACCAATACAAGCAAACAAATTCAAAGGTTTCCCGCCATTGACGGCAGTGGCGGGAAAGTTCGAACCGATGGTTCGACAACGAGTACGTATTCGCTTTAGCAAACAGGGAGATCTGCGTCTGATCGGGCACCGCGACCTGGTGCGAACCATGGAACGAATGTTCCGCCGCGCCGCCTTGCGGTTGAGGATGAGCCAAGGCTTTCACCCAAAGCCGCTAATGAGCTTTCCCGCCGCGCTGGCCGTCGGAATCGAAGGACTCGACGAAATCATGGAACTGGAACTGGCCGAACATTGCACGGCCGAACAACTTCATGCCCGGCTGACGCCTTGCGGCGTTTCGGGGCTGATCTTCCAGTCCATCGAAGTTCTTCCCGAAGGGACCAAGAAGTCCCAGGTTCGCAGCCTCGTTTACAGGGTGCCCGTTCCCGCGGAACGCCGCCGGGAAGTGGTCGATAGAGTGGCCCGACTTATGCAAAGCCGCAGCCACCTGATCCAACGCCCCGGCCGGACCGCGTCGATCGATCTACGCGGCGCCCTGGAAGAGTTGACGCTGAGGGACGGCATACTATCGATGAGGCTTCGGGTTTCCCGACAAGCGGACCCCGGACCTCGCGACGTGCTGGCGGCATTGGAATTGACGGATTTGGAGCAAGAGGGAAACTCTCTCACTCGCGCCACCGTGGAGCTGCAATCATGAGCGGCTCGTCTCAATTCCCCTGTCCGTGCCCGAGCAGCGACGGCCTTTGCCCGAAAAGCTACAAGCGCTTGCGTGCTCGCCAATCTTGCCGAGCAAGAAAGCGACACCATGAAGCAAGAAATGCTTATCAATGTATCGCAGCCGGAAGAATGCCGGATTGCGATTGTCGAGGACGGCGTTCTCGAAGAACTTTACGTTGAACGAACCGCACAAGACAACTACGTTGGCAATATCTACAAAGGGGTAGTCGTCAACCTGGAACCCAGTATTCAGGCGGCCTTCGTCGATTTCGGCGTCGGGCGCAACGGGTTCCTGCATATCAGCGACGTCGAGCCGCAGTACTTCCGCCAGGGAGGCTTCGACCCGAATAAGCCGATCGAAAACGGCAGGCCGGGTGGTTTCGGCAAAGGCATCCCAGCCGACGAGTCGGGCAAGTCGGATGATAAGTCGTCTGGCGGCAAGCGGCCCGCTCGTCGTCCAGCCCATTACGGCACCCGCCCCCGCGTCAAACCACCCATTCAGGACATCCTGCGCCGCGGCGATGAAGTGCTGGTGCAGGTAATCAAGGAAGGCATGGGCACCAAGGGCCCCACCCTTTCCACTTACATCAGCATTCCCGGCCGATACCTCGTGCTGATGCCCGCACTGGGACGCGTGGGCGTCTCCCGAAAAATTGAAGACGAAGACGTGCGCCGCCGCTTGCGCGACGTAATGCTCGAACTCAACCCGCCAAAGGGAGTCGGGTTCATCGTCCGCACCGCCGGCTCCGACCGGACGCAAAAGGAACTCTCCCGCGACCTGGCCTACCTATTGCGATTATGGAAGGTGATCGTCCGTCGAATCAAGAAGATGCCGGCACCGATCGACATCTACGAAGAGAGCGACATGATCATCCGCACCATTCGCGATATCTTCACCGGCGAGGTCGATACGATCTACATCGACGAGCCGAAGGCCTACGAGCGGGCGCGCGAGTTCCTGCAACTGGTCATGCCCCGCTTCGTCCACCGCCTGCAACTTTACGAAGGCAAGGAGCCGCTCTTCCACAGGTACAAGCTGGACGAAGAAATCGCCAGAATCCATCAGCATCAGGTCCCGCTCAAGGCGGGTGGGTCGATCGTAATCGACCAAACCGAGGCCCTGGTGGCCATCGACGTCAATAGTGGCAGCTTCCGCGCCGACGACTCGGCCGAAGAAAGCGCCTATCAATTGAACATCATCGCCGCCAATGAAATCGCCCGCCAAGTCAGGCTTCGCGACTTGGGCGGCGTGGTGGTGAACGACTTCATCGACATGCGCAAAGAACGGCACCGCCGGGGCGTGGAACGCGCGCTTCGCGATGCGATGCGTCGCGATCGGGCACGGACCAAGATCCTTCGCACCAGCCCGTTCGGCCTGATCGAGATGACTCGCCAGCGAATTCGGCCCAGCCTCAAACGGAGCGTCTTTTGTGATTGCCCGTCCTGCGGCGGCACGGGCTTGGTTAAGACCCCCGAAAGCATGTCTATCGAGGTTATCCGCCTGCTGATGCTGGCCAGCCAGCGCTCGGAAGTCGCGCAGGTCTTTGTGACCGTGGCCAGCGACGTGGCCATGCACCTGAATAACAAGAAACGCAAAGAGTTGACTCGACTCGAAAACGAGGGCGGCATGACGGTGCAAATCAATAGCAGCAAAGGAGTTCCGCCGGAACACATGCAAATCATTTGCAAGGACAATCAGGATCGGGAGGTCAAATTTCCCGGCTCGTAGCCCTTGAAAGAGGACGCCCAGGACTGTTAGAATAATGGGTCTCTGCCGGAGACGGCCCGGGCGCCAGTTGGGGACTGGTCCATTTTTCGGCTGGGACCTGTCCGCTTTCGTACCCCCGCAAAGCCAAGAAGACCAAAAATAAAAGCTTCATCCGGCTGAAGCGTAGCTGGGTCACGGAATCGCCAACATTAGGGTGCGTTT
>CAZDHN010000032.1:0-18372 GCA_964505115.1 uncultured Planctomycetaceae bacterium | reverse complement strand
CGGCTTGCAGACGCGACGCGGGCGACACTTCGTCTGGCACGGATCGCAGCACTGCGGCTCGGGCGCACAGGCTTTGACTTCGCAACAAGCGTCGCAGCCCTTGTTATTGCAGCACTTGCAGCAGAACAGGCCTTTGAGGCCGTTGAACAGATCGCATACGGGCCGGCGAGGCGCACAGCAACCGGGATTTTCCACCCCGCAACAGGCGGGTTCCGGAGTACAAGCCTTCACCTTTGCGCATGGATCACAGGCGGCCTGCTCGCAGCACGAGCCACAGCCCCTGTTTAGCCCTAGCATGTTGTCCAGGAGGTCGAAGCCGAACCCCTGGCTGCACAGGGCAACGCTCGCTAACAGGAGCGCTCCAAAAACGATTCTTCCTTTCATCGAGCAACGTCTCCTTTGCAAGGAACTGTGGATAGCTCGTCTCCCGCCATCTTACAACCTACAATAGAAGCGTCACAAATAAGCCAGTCGCGACTTGGCGCTTCTTCCGTGGGTGGGTTCCCCCATGGGCAAGAACCGACTTCAGGGTGGGTTACAATACAGGTGGGAGAGGTGGGTCGGCATCCAAAGTTCACACGGCATATGGCGTCGGGACCGTCGAGCCAATCCTTGACTCGAAAAACCGATCCGGTATTCCGACGCACCCCTGAGCGTGCCACTTCCGCACGCATAACCTTCAAGGGTCAAGTTCGATATCGGCACCCGCACAAACGACCCTTGAGTGTACGGAAGTAATTTTCAGCAAAAGGTTTAGTGCTCCTATTGCGCAAACATTTCGGCTGGCGTAAGGCAGGGAAACTGTGACGATTACAGGGGGGGTTGGCGGTGCCGGGAAGCCCTTTCCTCTTTGGTAACCGGCAGGGTTTGCCATGCTTTCGCCGCTTTCCAGGCGTCCGTTGCCCTGACTGGCAGCCCCGCTTGCCTGCTCGCCATGGGCCCACCGTGGCCCGACGCCCGGCCATCTGCTATGCTGAAGCGTACGAAGTACCAGCGTTTTCAGGCGAGAACCGCATTTAACCCAGCCCGTAACCGACCCCATGAATTCACCCGAGCCCTCCTATAAAATTGTCCAGTTCGACCAGTTGCCGGGCGTGGCCTGTCCTTGCGGTACGGCACGCCGGGCCTTCGCCGACGTGCCCGACTTTCCGGGCACGGTGCATCGCACCGAAATAGCGGTCGACGCCAAGCCGCATTTCCACCGCCGCTTGACCGAGACATACTACTTCCTCGAGTGCGGCCCGGACGCCAAGATGCAACTCGACGATCAAATCATCCTGGTTAAGCCGGGCACTTGCATCCTGATCCCTCCCGGCGTGGTCCATCGGGCAATCGGCCGGATGACCGTGTTGATTTTCGTGTTGCCCAAGTTCGATCCCGAGGATGAAGTGCTTTTTGAGGGTTGAGGGGCGAGGGGCGAGGGGCGAGGGATTTATGATTGAGGATTGAGGACTAGCGGTGAAGCCGCAACCTTCATTCAACTACCAACTACCAACTACCCAGGGGTTCCAGATGAGGCTTCTTTCCGTGCGTTTGATGAAGACGATCGGCTTTCGAGCCGTGCTACCTATCGTGTTGGTTCTTGGGCTGAGCTTGCCGCCTCGCGCGTGGTCGCAGGACTGTCCTCAGTGGGGCGGCGCGCCAGCTCGCAACAACGCGCCGCAAGGCAGCAACATACCGGCCGAGTGGGACGTCGGCGGCTTCGACCGCAAGACGAACGCCTGGCAAAGTGAATCCGCCAAGAACATCAAGTGGGTTGCCCGGCTCGGCTCCCAGAGTTACGGCACGCCCGTGGTCGCCGGTGGAAAGGTCTATTGTGCCACCAATAACGGCGCCGGATGGCTCAAGCGATATCCGGCCGACGTGGATCTCGGTTGCCTGCTCTGTTTCCGTCAACCCGACGGCGGCTTCCTTTGGCAGCATTCCAGCGAGAAGCTCAAGGCGGGGCGGGCATTGGATTGGCCGTTGCAGGGAATTTGCGACAGTCCAATGGTCCTGGGGGATCGGCTCTGGCTGGTGACCAACCGCGGGCAGGTCGTCTGCCTCGATACCGAAGGCTTCGCCGACGGAGAAAACGACGGGCCCTTTGAATCGGAAGCGGCGACCGGGAAGGGTGAATCGGACGTCGTCTGGGTCTTCGACATGATGCGCAAGCTCGGCATCGTGCAACATAATATGTGCAGTTGCTCGGTCACCGCGGCAGGCGACCTGCTCTTGGCCAACACCTCCAACGGCGTGGACGAGACGCACAAGAACATCCCGGCACCCGAAGCGCCCAGCTTCATAGCGCTCGACAAGCGGACGGGTGAACTCGTTTGGGCTGATAACTCGCCGGGCAAAAACATCCTGCACGGACAGTGGTCCTCGCCCGCATTTGGCGTGCTAGACGGCGTACCGCAAGCGATCTTCGCCGGTGGCGACGGTTGGGTCTACAGCTTCCTGGCCAAGCCGACCGACAGCAAAAAACCGAAGCTGCTCTGGAAGTTTGATTGCAACCCGAAGGAGTCGCAGTGGGAGGGTGACGGCCGGGGCGAGCGGAGCAGCATCATTGCCACGCCGGTGATCCACGACGGCCGGGTCTTCATCTGCACCGGCCAGGATCCCGAACATGGCGAAGGACAAGGGCACCTTTGGTGCATCGACCCCACCCGACGCGGCGACGTTAGCTCGAAGCTGGTCGTCGATCGGGCGGGCAAGCCGGTCTCGGCCCGACGATACCTGGCCATCGACAAAGAAGCGGGCGAGAAACTGCTACCCAACCCCACCTCGGCGACCGTCTGGCACTACAAGGGCAACGACGCCAACGGCGACGGCGAGTTCGATTTCGAGGAGACCATGCACCGTAGCCTGGGGATGGTGGCCGTCAAGGACGACCTGCTGCTGGCGGCCGATTTTGCCGGGCTGGTCCATTGCCTCGACCTGAAGACCGGCCGGGCCCATTGGACCTACGACATGCTGGCCGCCGTCTGGGGTTCGCCCTTGATCGTCGACGGCAAGGTCTACGTGGGCGACGAGGACGGCGACGTGGCCGTCTTCGAGTTCTCGAAAAAATTCAACCTACTGGCCGAGAACAACATGGCCAGTTCCATCTACAGCACGCCCATTGTCGCCCACAATATCCTCTACATCTCCACCCGCAGCCATCTGGTGGCCATCCGGCCGGAGAAGTAATTGCCTGGGCCGGAAGCGGTATCCCCACCGTGGCGGGGATCATCTGACTTGACATTATGCATTTGGAATGCATAATTTCCACTAGTGGAGGTTATGCATGAGCCCGAAATACATCATAAGAACGCTGGAACCGGTCCTGAAAAGGGCCGCTACGGAGTTTCCCGCCGTAGTGCTGACCGGACCACGTCAATCCGGCAAGACGACGATTCTCAAACACCTCTTCGGCAAGCGTTGCCGTTACGTGTCGCTTGAGCCGCCGGACGTCCGGGTCGCGGCCACGGAAGACCCGCGCGGTTTTCTTGAGATGCATCCACCTCCCGTGATCTTCGATGAGGTGCAATACGCTGCCGATTTATTGCCGTACGTGAAGGAAAAGATCGACGCCGACCGGGACAATCGCGGGCAGTACTTGTTGACCGGATCGCAAAACTTGTTACTCACGGAGAAGGTAACCGAGTCTCTGGCCGGACGGGCGGCCGTATTGCGTCTTCTACCGTTGTCGAACCGTGAGGCGTTTTCCGCGCCGCGCATGCCGCTTCCTTGGGAGGCCGGCGCTTACGACGGTCGCCGTTCCCTTACGAATTCACCGTCCGGGGCACACTGGGGATCGAGAGCCACGCAAATCGCGCGACGCAATATTCCGTACCGGAAGCTCTGGAAATCATTCTTAAGAGGCGGGTATCCGGAACTCAGGGCGCATCCCCGGCGCGATGCCAACCTCTGGTATGCCAGCTACGTGCAGACATACTTGGAAAGGGACGTGCGAATGCTCCGCCAAGTGGGCGACCTTTCCCAGTTCCAAAGCTTTCTCCGAGTTTTGGCGGCTCGCAGCGCCCAACTCCTGAATCTGGCGGATATTGCCAGCGATCTTGGCGTTGCCGTCAATACGGCCAAGGCGTGGTTGTCGGTACTTGAGGCTACTTACCAAGTGATTGTACTACGCCCGTACTTCGCCAACGTTGGGAAAAGGCTGGTCAAGACGCCTAAGGTTTATTTCACGGACGTGGGTACGCTCTGCTATCTCGCCGGTCTGAAGGATCCCGAGCATGCGGCTTCGGGTCCCATGGGCGGAGCGATCATGGAGACCGCCGTGCTTTGCGAAATTGTCACAACGCTGACGAACCGTGGAATCGATCCGCGGGTTTACTTCTGGCGGACCACCGCGGGGACGGAGGTGGATATCGTGGTCGAGACCGACGGAAAACTCGTGCCCATCGAAGTGAAACTCTCGGCCACTCCACGCTCGCGCATGGCTTCGGGTATCAAAGCATTCCAGAAAGATATGGGAGACAAAGCCATGCCCGGATACGTGGTACATCCCGGCGATGTTCGTCTTCCACTTGGAGCGGGCGTAACCGCTTTGCCATTTGCGGCACTCTAACTCCCTACGCCTGCTTCCCGCGCCAGTAGGCCAACGTATCGGCGATGGTTTGTTCGGCCGGAATTTCGGGACGCCAGCCGGTTAGGCTCCTCAGGCGGGTGATGTCGGCGATTGGGTCTTGCTTGAAACCGGGCCGTAGCTCGACGATCGGTCGCCCGAGGTCGGCCATCTGGCGGAGGATCTCCAGCAGGTCGCCCGAACGACGGCTGGTGCCCGACCCGACGTTGTACGCCTCGCCGCACGCGCCTCGCTCCATTAGGAGACGATAGGCGCGGACCACGTCGCGAACGTCGGTCAGGTCGATGTGGGCGTCGCGGGTGTAGACCTCGACGGGCCCTGAACCGCCGTCGGCGAACTGTTGGGCCCACTGAGGGAGCATCATCCGTGCGTTTTGATGCGGGCCGGTATGCTGGAACGCGCGGATGATCACGGCGTCGCACTCGCCCCGGCCGACCGCTCGACGGACCTCGGCTTCGGCCGCCAGTTTAGTCCGGCCGTATCCCCGCCCAGGCTCCAGCGCGGTGTTTTCATCCACTCGGGGCGCATCGGGGCCAACGGGCGCGTAAACGTGGCTGGTGCTCGTCAGCAGAATGCGGGGGCGCGAGGGCAGCCGGGCGGCCAGTTCCAACACCTGTCGGGTTCCGCCCACGTTAATCGCCTCGGCCAGTGGCGTCGGCTCCGCGGTGCCGCAATCCTCCGGTACGCTGATCGCCGCCAGATGGTAGACGGCCTCGGGCCGGAATTGCTCGATGCGGCGGTAGCCCTCTTCGGTCAGGCCGTCGGACGAGGACATATCCCAGGGCAGCAGTTCGACGCGGCCCTTGAGTGACTCGGCGCTTTCCTCGATCCATCGGCCGTCGGGCGAGCAGCCCAACACCTCGTGGCCGAGTTCCAGGAGGTGCTCGGCCAGGAATCCGCCCACGAAACCCGATGCGCCGGTAATCAAAACGTGCTGGTTCATTGCCTGGACGGCCGTTGGATTATCACGAGATGCTAGTAGTCAGTAACAGCCACGATGATGGGTGCCACTGCTGGCTTGTCCAGCAGTGCGAAGTACAATCGCCGCCAAGACACTGCCGGGCAAGCCGGCAGTGGCACCCTGCAACCACCCATCAAACAGAATATGACAGACCGCTAGGCGTCCTCGTCGCCCTCTTCCGGCGGCACCCGTTTGACGGCCACGAGCGAGTCGGCCTTGTCGAGGTTCATGATCCGCACGCCCTGCGTGTTGCGGCCGACGATGCTGATTTCTCCGGCGTGCATGCGTTGAAGTTTTCCCCGGGCGCTAATCATCATCAGTTCGTCGTCGTCGTTAACCCGAACGATGCCGATCACCGGGCCGTTTCGCGAAGTGGTCTTAATGTCGCGCAGTCCTTTGCCGCCACGACGTTGGGTGCGGTAGGACCGCTGGCCGGAATGGCCGTTGCCGGCTTTCAGTTCGCCGGCTTCGGGTTCGCCGGCTTCGGGTTCGCCGGCTTCGGGTTCGCCGGCTTCGGGTTCGCCGCTTTCGCGTTCGCCGGCTTCGGGTTCCGCCGTCAGGTTCGGCCCGAAGGGTGTTCGCTTGCCGTATCCGTTGGCACAGACGGAGAGCAGGCAGGCGTCCGGGTCGACGGAGACCATGCCGACCACGTGGTCGCCTTCGGCCAGATTGATTCCCTTGACGCCGGCCGAGTTTCGGCCCATCGGGCGGGCGTCGGATTCCTTGAAGCGGATCGCCATCCCGGCGGCGGTCGAGAGCACGATCTCGTCGCCCGGTCCGGTGACGATCACATCGACCAGTTCGTCGCCTTCGCGTAGCTTAACGGCAATGATACCGCTGCGCAAGGGCCGGCTGTATGCTTTGAGCGGGGATTTCTTGATCAGCCCTTGGCGCGTGGCCGTTACCAGGAAGTGGCCCGGCTGGTCGAAATCGCGTATCGCGCGGCAGTCGGTAATCTTCTCGTCTTCGGAAAGTTGCAGCAGGTTGACCACTGCCCGACCGCGGCTGTCGCGTGCCAGTTGCGGCAGGTTGTAGACCTTCTGCCAGTAGACCTTGCCGCGGTTGGTGAAGAAAAGCAGGTGGGCGTGGGTGCTGGCGACGAAGAGATGTTCGATGGGGTCTTCCTCTTCGGCCTTGGCCCCCTTGAGCCCCTTGCCGCCGCGACGCTGGGCGCGGTAGGCATTGACGGGCGTGCGCTTGATGTAGCCTCGGCTGCTGATGGAGACCACCATCGTCTCTTCGGTTATGAGATCTTCCAGGTCGATGTTGCCGAGTTCCTCGCCACTGATTTCCGTTCGTCGCGGGTCGGCGTGTTTCCGCCTAACCTCGCTCATGTCGTCGCGAATGATGTCGAGTATGTTCTGCTCGTCGGAGAGGATGTGGTTGTACTCGCCGATCTTTCCCAGAAGCTCTTGATGCTCGCCCCCCAGCTTCTCTTGCTCCAGGTTGACCAACTGGCCCAGCGTCATTTTCAGGATGGCGTCGGCCTGGATGGGCGTGAGCGTGTACTCCTCCTGGGCGCCCCGCTCCTCCTGGAAGACGGCGAACCCGTCGTCACCCAGCGCCCTGCGCATCAAGGCGGACGGGCAGGTGATCTCCATCAGCCGCGTCTTGGCCTCGGCCTGCGTGGACGAAGCACGGATTACGCGGATTACCTCGTCGATGTTGGCGTGAGCCAGCAGCAACCCTTCGACCGTATGCTTGCGCTGTCGCGCCTTGGCCAGAAGAAACTGCGTGCGGCGGCGGATCACCGCGACCCGATGTCGAATGAACTCCTCCAACAACTCCTTGAACGACAACACGCGGGGCTTGCCGTCGACCAGCGCCAGCAGAATTATCGAGAAGGTGTCTTGCAGCGGCGAAAATTGGTAGAGCTGGTTGAGCACAACGTCGGGATCGGCATCACGCTTCAAGCTCAGCACAAGTCGAACCGGCTCTTTCAGGTCGCTCTCGTTGCGAATGCCCGATATGCCGGCGATCCGCCCGTCCGTTACCAGGGCGGCGATGCGTTCTTCGATTCGGTCGCGGGCTTGCTGGTAGGGTATTTCGGTAACGACGATTCGGTTGCGGCCCTTGCCCACCTCTTCGATGTGTGCCCTGGCGCGAACCGTTATCGTGCTTCGACCCGTGTGATAACCGCGTCGGATCGAGCTTCGACCGCAAATGACGCCACCGGTCGGGAAGTCGGGGCCGGGAACGATCTCCATAAGCTCGTCGATCGAGACGTCCGGATCGTCGATCACCTTGACTACCGCGTCGCAGACTTCACCCATATTATGCGGCGGGATCGAGGTGGCCATGCCCACGGCGATGCCGTTGGCACCGTTGACCAGCAGGTTGGGAAACTTCGACGGCAAGACGGTCGGCTCGGTCCGCCGCTCGTCGTAGGTGGGTACGTAGTCGACCGTATCGAGCTTGATGTCCTCCAACAACAAGGCGGCGGTCGCCGACATCCGCGCTTCGGTATATCGCATGGCGGCCGGCGGCAGGCCGGCTATCGAACCGAAGTTGCCCTGCTTGTCGACCAGCACGCTGCGCATGTTCCAGTCTTGGGCCATGCGGACCAGCGTCGGATAGATCACTCCTTCACCGTGCGGATGGTAGTTGCCGCTGGTGTCGCCGGAGATCTTGGCGCACTTGACTCGACTAGCGCCGGCCGTCAGATTCAGGTCGTTCATGGCCACCAGAATCCGCCGCTGAGAGGGCTTCAGGCCGTCACGCACGTCGGGAAGCGCGCGGCTAACAATCACGCTCATCGCGTACGTCAGGTAGCTGTCCTTAAGCTCCTCCTCGATCGGCATTCGCACTATGCGACCGGCCGCTTGATCGCCGCCGCCGGCCGGCTGATCGGGAGCGGAATCGTCGGGTGGTTCTGGCGGATCTGGCGGCAGAGTGGAGTCGGTTGCCAACGGGAATCCTTTCGGCGGGCGAGGTTAAAAAGACGTCCAGAACCCCCTTGTAGCGTGGGGTCCGAATGACGGTTAGACAGAGACTACGTGCAATCCGTTAGTATAGCCGTTTGAGCCCAACCACGCAACCGCGAGAGGGAAAAAATGTCGGCCGTAAGTCCTTATTGAAACACACCTTGCGACGAGGCTCCATATTCGGTTTGAGGCCGGTTCAAATCGACTTCAAATCAACCAGTTTCTTGGCAACATGCGACAGTCCGTGTTACCGTGTTAGCCCCGTCGCCCGCGACGGGAAAAGTAACGGAAACCGCCCCGTTTTCCGGTCGCGGGCGACCGGGCTAACTGGTCGCCCGCGTTTGCGGCGTCAGAAATACCCCAACTGCCGCATCCGCAGGACGAGTCGCTTGGCCACCGGGCCGGCCACTTCGCCGCCGTCGCCGGAGTGTTCCAGCACGACGACAAACGCCAGCTTGGGGTCGTCGGCAGGTGCGTAGCCGGCAAACCAGGCGTGATCGGCCCGGTCTCCGCCCGTCTCCGCCGTGCCCGTCTTGCCGGCAATCGCAATCGATTCGATGAAGACCGTCTCGCGAGCCGTGCCCTTGCTGTCGGAGACCACCCGACGCAGTCCCTCGCGCAGTTCCTCCAGCGTGGATATCTTCAGGCCCTTGATGGTCGTCGGCGGCCGGCTGCGGATCGGTTCGTCGGGCGAGCTCAACGTGCTTGCCAGATGAGGCGTTACCAGCCGACCGTCGCCGGCCACCGCGGCCATCATCCGGACCACCTGAAGCGGAGTCGCCGTAAGCGCGCCCTGGCCGATGGCCGTCAACAGCGTGTCGGCCGTTCGCCAATCGCGATTTGCCAGTTGACGGATTGTCTCGGGCGAGGGCAGTGTGCCCGGGGCTTCGTCGGGCAGGTCGACGCCGGTAGGCCGGCCGAACTCGAACGCCCGAGCCCAATCGACTAGCGGCCGCGCTCCCATCCGGCCGGCGTGGTGGAAGAAGTAGACGTTGCAGCTTTGCGCAATTGCGTCGCGCAGCGCGACGTCGCCGTGCCCCACGCCGCGACGGCGATAGATGGCGCACCGCATCCGGTCGGGATGCTCCAGATACCCGCGGCAGTGGAACGAATCAAGCGGATCGACCGTCGAGGATTCCAGCAGTGCAACGGCCGTGACGGTTTTGAATACCGAGCCGGGCGGAATGGCCATGCGGCTTGCCCTGTCGAAGAGTGGCCGACCCGGGTCGGAAAGTAGCTTGCGCATCTTGGCCGATTCCGCTTCGGATCGTAGCGGCGGTTGGGTGAACAGATTTGGGTTGAAACGGGGAGCGGAAGCGGCCGCCCGAATCGCCCCGTCGTTGATCTCCATCACCACGATTGCACCGCCGGCCGGTTCCACGTTCTCGCCGTCAATCGCTCGACCGCTCAGGGTTCGGCGGGCCAGTGCCTCATCCAGCAGTGCCTCGGCCGTGCTTTGCAGGTGGAGGTCGAGCGTAAGGATCAGGTCGCGGCCGACACCCGGCTCTTGCCGCCGATAGGATGAGAGCAGGCGTCCGCCGTGGTCGGTCTGTCGGACGGCCAGGCCACGGCGAGCGTGCAACAGCCGTTCGTACCGGCGTTCGAGCCCCATTCGGCCGATCCAATCGTCCGGCTGGTAATCCTCGCTTGCCGAGTCGGCCAATTCCTTCGGGCCGATTGGCCCCAGGTGTCCCAGCAGGTTGGAAGCCAGCGTGCCGCGGGGATACGCGCGTCGCGATTGTTCGACGATTTTCACGCCCGGGTATTTGTCCGGATTGGCTTCCAACTCGGCAACCACCGCGGGCGGCAGGTTCTGGGCCATGACGTGGTAGTCTAACTCTTCGGCCACGGTTGGCCGCGTCGGAGGCAGTTCATCGACCGACGCTTCCAGCAGATCCAGGAAGAACCGGCCGATTCGCCGCGCGGTTGATTCGGAATCGGTCGATTCGGAATCGGCCGGTCGGGTCTTCTCCGTCTGGCGGCGATTGAATTCGGCCAACCGGCGGCGGTAGACACCGTCGGCGATTCGGCGAACCCGGGTTTGGATTCCGCCCGCCCGACGGCTCCAATTGGCCGGCGAAACGTCGCACAGTCGGGCAAGCCGTTCGGCCGTTTGTCGACGTTCGGCCAGCAGCTTGTTCTGTTCGGCTTCTACCAGTTCGGGCTTCTTGCCTTGCGCGCGAGTGAGCCTCGATCGGACTTCCCGGCGGAGCCAGCGACCGTTTGGCGGCTCTTCGAGTTGGCGATAATGAACGGCCAGATTGAGCGTTTTCTTGTCGTGGGCCAACACGCTGCCGTCGGCGGCCAGGATTCGGCCGCGTACGCCCGGCAGGCTCTCCCGGCGGAGCAAGGGCCGGGCCGCCCGTGTGCGAAAGGTGGCACCCTGGCCGATTTCCAACTGGACGATTCTTCCCAACACCAGGCCCAACATCAGCAGAAACGCAGCCAGGCAAATCCACAACCGCCGCCGCGGAACAATCGCATCGCCCGGCGGGTGCTCATCCGCATAGATTCGATGCCAATCGACGGGCCGGTCCATGGGGAAGAATCGGGGGTTTGTTGATGCCTGGAAAAGCGATGTTCTAACGGTCCAGCGTCTTCTCCCGCGAAACCACGGGCGGGAATTCATCCTTGAGTATCGCGTAGAGCTCAGCATCCAGGAACACGTTCCATTTCTGGACGTGCTGGCGGAGGCAGCCCTCGTGGACCATTCCGATGTTCCGCATCACTCGTCCGGAAGCCGGATTGTTCGCGAAGTGATGTGCGCTGACGCGGTTCAGCCCGCGTTGGCCAAAGGCATACTCCAGCAGCGCCCGGGCGGCCTCGGTGCAATAGCCTCGGCCCCAGTAGGGTTTGCCGATCCAGTATCCCATCTCCGCCCGGCAATGCTGCTCGTTGAAGTCCAGGCCGACCGCACCGACCAACCGCTTCTCGGCCGCTAGGACGACGGCAAAAACCGCTTGCTGGCCGCTTTGGAACTCATCCTTGTGGGTCGAGATCCACTCTTCGGCCATGCCGTCTTCGTAGGGATGCGGTATCAGCAACGTAGTGGCGGCAATGTCGCGATCGCCGGCCAGGCGTTGTACTTCCGCCGCGTCGGTCAGGGCGAAGGGACGAAGGATCAGTCGCTCCGTGTGGAGCGTGGGTTGAGATGTCATCGCGTCTTTTCGTTGGAAGAAGCGCTAAATGGCCTAGACGTCGTCGTCGCTAGACTCGAGCGTGCGACGCCAGCGGTCGAGGTGTTCCAGGCAGATGAGCGTGCCGCGGGCCACGGCGGCCAGGGGCTCGGCGGCCACGCGGACCGGCAAGCCGGTCTGTTCGGCCAGGTATCGATCGATCCCCTTGAGCAGGGCGACGCCGCCGCAAAGCACCATGCCGCTGTCGACTAGATCGGCGGCCAAATCGGGGCTGCAATTGTCGAGCGTCTCCTTGATCGCGTCGAGTATCTTCTCCAGCGGGTCGGCCAAGGCCTGGCGGACTTCTTCACTGGTAATGGTCGCCTTGCGCGGCAGCCCACTTTGCGTATCCAACCCGCTGATCTCCTGGACCAACTCCTCATCGAGCGGATACGCACTGCCGGTGTCGATTCGCAACCGTTCGGCGGCGGGCAGGCCGATTCGCAGGCTGTAGTGGCGGCGGAGGTAATCGACCACCGCCTGATCCATTTCATCGCCGCCGGTGCGGATCGATCGGCTGGCCACAATGTCGGCCATGCTGATGACGGCTACCTCGGTTGTTCCGCCGCCGATATCGCAGACCATGCTGGCGACCGGCTCGGCGATTGGCAATCCGGCGCCGATTGCGGCGGCCTTGGCCTCGCTTTGCAGGAAGACCTGCCGTGCTCCGGCACGTTGAGTGCTGTTGAAGACGGCCCGTTTCTCGACCGGCGTAATGCACCCCGGCACCGACACCAACACCCGCGGTTTGCGACGCAACCCGCCGCGGCGGGCCTTCTGAAGGAAGTAGCGGAGCATGGCCTCGCAGAGTTCGAAGTCGGTAATCACGCCTTCGCGGAGGGGCCGGACGACGGAGATCGACTTGGGCGTTCGGCCCAGCATCTGCTTGGCCAGATGCCCGACCGCACAACCGCCGGAGAGGATGCGGTTGGTTTTTCCCTCGACGGCGACCACGGAGGGTTCGTCGAGCACGATCCCTTCGCCGGCCACGCTTACCAGCGTGTTTGCCGTTCCCAGGTCGACGGCCAGATCGGAGCCTAAACAGCCGAAAAGTCGATTGAGCATCCTTGCTCGCATGTTGAGTTAGTGGCCAGTGGTCAGTCCATTAAGACATGGCTGATATAAAGCCGCGACCGCTGGTCGCGCTTGAAGTTTCGCAGAACCGCGTGTAGCTTGTCGCGTCCGCGACCATGGGTGTGTCGCCGAAACCAGGGGCGGGCGCGGATGCCGGCGTGGGCGCGCTCTTGAAGTCGAAATCGTAATCCTTCATTTCGAGATACAAGCAGAGGATCGCCAGAATAACGGCAATCAACGATGCCACCAGCATCATTGTGTAGACATCGGCCTTGGGCTTGCGGAACTGCCGGGCCGGCCCGACGGGTTCCATCGAGGCCAACGGAGCGACCGCTGCCGAAGCGCTATCTTCAGTTGAGCTTGGAAGCGACACGGTCACCCCTTTGGATGGTACCTTTTCGATAATTCGGATCGACCTTGCAAACGGACTTGTCGGGCGAGGTCCGCACTACCGTAATTCGACCGAGATACGTGCTCACGCCGCCGGCAATGCGGTAAACTTGCAGCGAATGGCCCTTTAGCAGTCCGTCGTCCTCGCCGATCGTTATCTCGACCAGGCCGTCGCCGGTGGTGGCCGACACCAGGCCGTCAACTCGCGGCGGAGTATTCGTGGTTGGCGTGTCAAGCGTAAGTCCGTTGTGTTGCAGCACGGTCTTGGCCTTGGCCAGATCGTCGGCCAGAGTTACCTGCCGGGACTTCAGTCGCTTCAACTCGCTGACCGCCTGATGTAGCTCGTCGGTCAAGCCCAGCGCGCTCTTGAACTGGACATCGCGGTCTTTTTGGGCTTTGTCGATATCTTCTTTGAGTTTGTCGACTTCCTTGCGAAGGCCGGCCAGCGTTTCCTGGGTGGCCTGCATGGCGACCACCGCTTCGCGTTCGGCTTCCTTGAGCTTGGCGTGTTCGCGATTGAGTTGGTCGCGTTCGGTCTTGAGTTCAACGTTCTCGGTCTCCAACTTCGCCAGCGCCTGTTGCTTGGCGGCCTTTTCGCCGGCCAACTCGCCGTCGAGCTTGTCCAACTGATCCTTGAGTTCCTGGTTGCGAGCCCGGTTGTTCTCCAACTGGATCTTCAAGCCCAGGTCCTTGCCACCCGACGCCTCCGGGTTCATGACCACGTCGCGCCAATTTTTATGCGCGGAGTAAACGGCCACGGAGAATCCCATGAAGAGCACGCTCATCAAGAGGATCAATACGGTGAAGATTTTACCAACGAGGTTCATAAGCCGACCTCTTCTCTGATCGTTTGATCGCTTGGCAGAAAGATTGCCTATTGCAAGCCGCGCCCGCAACCCAAAAAGAATCTGGACACATGCGCGCACGCCGCACGCATGCTGCAACGTAAGACTCTAAAAATCCGTTCCGACAGGGGCAGGCAGTCGCCGTTTGGCACGACGCCAGACGCTACACCCAAACCAACACGAGCGGCCCAGGTTCGCTATAACAACAACAAGCCCGCACGACTGTATGTTTAGTATAACTTCCCCCAATTTCCCATGTCAATCAGAATGCCCTCAGTTCAGGGAAGTTGGGGTGACGGGGTAAATGTTTTCGTCCCCGCCACCAATGGTGGATAACGCAATGTCACGGTGGCAAATCGATGTAACTCGCATGACAGTAATACGTTGCGAAGTCACCAGCCATTTCCGACCCTCATTTAGTGGGCGGGCTCGCCCGCCGTTGAGGGCACGGGGTTGAAAGTGATTCCTCCTCAACGTATTCACCAATACGCCAACGTAAGCATCCGTCGAACCCGTGCATTGCCACCATGGTGACAATAGCCGCCAGCGGAAGCTGGCGGTTGCTTTGCGGCTCGGTCACACCGTTCAACGGGAACTGTTGTGCCGGCCAACCGCCAGCTTCCGCTGGCGGCTATCGTCGAATCACTACGCACGGGTTCGACGAATGCCATGCCAACAGCCAGCCGCGGCCAGAAGCAGGCAGGCGGCCAGGCAAATGCCGGCCGGCCAGTCGCCGTGGTAGAGATACCAACTGGTGCGCCGATCGGCTTGGACTTCGGCCAGAATGGTTCCCGTTTGGCGGCGTGGGCCGCGGGCGCGGATGCGGCCGTCGGCGTCGATCCAGGCCGAGAAACCCGTGTTGGCCGCGATCAGCAGCGGCTTGCGACATTCGACCGCCCGGAACACGCCGCAGATCAGGTGCAGGTCCAACTCGCTGGAGCCCCAGAACCAACCGTCGTTGGTGAGGTTGACCAAGACGTCGGGGTCCTGTTGCCGGCGGGCAAGTTCGTTGACCTGCCGTCGGATCACGTGCGGCAAGACGCTTTCATAGCAGATATTCGGCGCGAACATCAAACCGGCCGTGTCCAGCGCGGTCGGATCTCGGCCCGGCGTCAGGCCGACGCTCAGCGGAGTGAAGCGGTAGAGCCAGGGGAACCGCCTCGCAAAGGGCACGTACTCTCCGAACAGGACCAGATGGATTTTGTCGTAGCGACCCAGCAGCCGGCCGTCCGCCGAGACCAGCACGGCCGAGTTGAAGTATTCCGGCCCGGCGGCCGTGTAGTTGGCCGTGTCGACGCCCAGGATGAGCGAGACGCCGAGCGCTTCGGCCGTGCGGCCAAGATTTCGGCGGCTTTGCTGGGCGGCCAAATCGAGCGACTCGCGGAACTCGTCCGGCGACCAATTGGACTGCTCCGGCGGGCGGGCGTTCTGGTCGAAGGTGACCAGTGGGTCGCGGAACATGGTCTCCGGCCAGATGGCCAGGTCCAGGTTTGGATAATCGCGAACCGCCTGCTTCGAGAGCTCGAAGTATTGCTGGAATATCTCGGTCCGTCGGTTGGGATCAGCCTTCAATTCCGAGTCGATCGAGCCCTGGATCAATGCGACCCGGGCGGTTGCTCCGCCATAGTCTCCCGACGTGCGAACGTGCCCATAAATTAGCGTCAGCCCAAGAGCGATTAGCGCCGGCAGTAGCGGCCAGAATTGCCTGGCAACCCGTTGGAAAAGACCGTTGCCGGAGCTTTGGGTGCCACTGCTGGCTTGCCCAGCAGTGTTCTGGCGGCGTTTGTGGCTCACACTGCTGGACAAGCCAGCAGTGGCACCCGTTTTCAACGGGCTGCTAGGGCGGTCGTCGCGGGGGAGCATGGTTGCCAGGCAGGCCGCCACCAGCATGACCAGGAAGCTGACGCCGTATGCGCCGGCCAGATCGCTAATTTGGATCAAGCCGATCCAGCGATACTGGGTGTGGCCCAGGCTGGCCATTGTCAGGCCGGTTAGCAGATGTCCGCGGGCCAATTCCAGGCCGGTCCAGACGACGGGCGCGGCGACCATGGCCGGCACGCGCAGGCGGTGAACGGCCACTCGCGACAGCCCGACGAACACCGGCAGGTAGAAGGCCAGATAGAACGAGAGCGCTACCCAGCCGAAACTGGTGGCCCAATGCGGCAGGCGGAGGAAATGCAGCACGGCCATCCAGAAGAGGAAGCCGACCAGCCAGAGCGTCCGGTAGGGGCGTCGTCCGGCGAGTTGTTTGCGCCGGATCAAGATCACCCAGGCGACCGGCGCGATCCAGGCCAGCGGACCCAACTCCAACGGCGGCAGCGCCGCCCATAGCGCGAGCGCCCCGAGCAGCGCGGGCCCGAAGGTCGAACGATACCAGCTTGGGAGTTTTGCGAGCATTCGCCCAGGGTACGCGGAACGGGGCTCGTTGGGAAGGCGAAAAAGAAGCGGCAGCATCCGCCGAGCCGCGGTGTCATCACCGCGAGTTGCGATGGACGGGGCGGCTCGAACCGTCGAGTGGAGTACCCGTTACGCGGAGGCCTCTTGTTTCGCGACTCCCACAAGCAGGCCGGGGACGCTGATGTCTTCATCAAGCTCTTCCCAATGGAGGCCGGTCCCTCCTCCACTCATAACACACTTGTCGCGCTGTTCGGCACTGCCGCCCAGCAACCTGGGGAAATATGCCAACGGGACGCCAATCTGTCGCCCGTCGGCCAACTCCACCCAGAGGTTATCGTCATCAAACCAGACTCGTTGAGCGCTGGGAAGATCATGGGAGGTGTTCATGCCACGCCCTTTCGAAATCGTCTCGTCTTTGTTCAACAATTCCAAAACCGCAGTTTGTAACCGCGTCGAGTATACTTCACGGCGTCTTCATCATTGCATCAAGTTGCTTCGCGCCGAGGAAGAGCCGATAAGGATGGCCGGGCAATTCGCGGAAGTCCCATTGCTGGTAGAATTTCTTGGCGACGTCGTTGATACAATCGAGGACCACGGCGACAAACGCGAACGTCTTGCCAGCCTCCCAGCAATCGCACAAAGCTTGTGCCAAGAGCAATCCGCCCACGCCCTTGCCCTGTTGCGACGAATCCACGCCGAGCCACGCCAACACGGCCACGGGCAACTGGCGGCGTGGCAGTTCCCTTCCCTCTTCGGCTGGCAAGTCGCTGAAATCGACCTGCCCAGTCGCCAGGGTATAGTACCCGGTAATGGCGTCTTCTTCGTCAAGCAGTACCTTTGTTACCGAAAGATGCTTTTGTTGCTGCTGAAGAGCTTTGGTTGCCAGCCAATCCTCAACCGTTTCTTCGCCACAATGGAAGCGGCGACGTGGGTGCTTACGGAGAAGTCGTTCCAAACGAAAACCTGGCGGAAACCGGACACCGTTCACGACGGGCCTCGCATGGTGGAACCCAACCGGCGTTGTGCCGCCGTCAACTTCGGCGTTTCGTTCAGGGCGTTCCAGAACGCGAGTTGCTCCTCGGGCGTCATGGCAATGACCCGTTCGCTGGCAGCTCGCACCTCGCGCCGCGCCTGGGAAACGGTTACAGTCCGCACATAGTCGCTGACGCTCACATGACGCAGACTGGCCGCTTCCGCCAAGTACTGTTTGCTTTCTTCGTCAAGGCGGACCATCAAGGGGCTGGCGGTCTTGGTCGCCTTGACCTCTCGGGATGACCTGGATTGCATTCTAGACACCTCCTTCGTTACCGCCAATTGTATTGCACAACGCAATACACGTCAAGGGGAGCCGATCGCCAGGAAGCGTTCCAGGAGCGTCGTGCCGCTGTCGGTAAGGAAGCTTTCCGGATGGAACTGCATGCCGAAGACGGGGAACTGCTTGTGGCGGATGCCCATGATCTGGCGAGTTCCGTCGGGCGCTTCGCACCAGGCGGAGAGTTCGAACTCGTCGGGGAGCGAATCGGGGCGAACGATCAGGCTATGGTATCGGGTGGCCTCGAAGGGGTTGTCCAAACCTTTGTACAAGCCCCGGCCGTCGTGGTGGATCATGTCGGTCTTGCCGTGCATGAGCCGATCGGCACGGACGATCTTCGCCCCAAACGCCTGCGCCAGCGATTGATGCCCCAGGCAAACGCCAAGCAGCGGGAGCCGGCCGGTGAATCGCTTGGCACACTCCAGCGAGATACCGGCCTCGTTCGGCGTGCAAGGCCCCGGCGAGATTATCAGGTGCGTGGGGCTCAATTCTTCGATTTGCCCGGGCGTGATCTTGTCGTTGCGATGCACCTGCAACTCGAGCGAGGGATCGATCTCGCCCAGCCGCTGCACCAGGTTGTAGGTGAACGAATCGTAGTTGTCGATCAGGAGAATCATGGGAAGTTCCGGCTAAGGATCGTGGTGAAAATTAAACCGGCATCTTGGTTTGGATTTGGATAGGAATTTGAGTCGTCCCCACCGGGCTTGCCCCAGCGATTTTTTC